>JANMGF010000294.1:0-4049 GCA_031374535.1 Polyangium sp. (in: bacteria) | reverse complement strand
AGGCCCGCGTCGACGTCCCCCACGGACTCGAGCCAGTTGCCCGCGGCGAGGTGGAGCGCGGCGCGATCTTCGTCGAGGATGGCCTCGTAGGCGGCGTCTCGCACGAGCGCCTGGCGGAAGATCCACTCGTCCTCGCCGGCGATACGCGACTCGGGCTGGCGAGCGACGATCTCGGCCGCGAAGAGCTCCGACAGCTCGAGGCCCACGGTCCTCCCGACGAGCGCCGTCACGCCGCCTGTCCAGAACGACTGACCAAAGACGGACGCGGCGCGCAGGACCTCGCGGACCTTGGAGGACAAACGATCGAGGCGGAGCTGCACGACGGCTTGCACCGTGAGGGGCAAGAGCTCGTTACGGCCCTCGGCGGCGCAGCGGACGAGCTCTTCCAGGAAGAGCGCATTGCCGTCGGCGCGCTTGACGAGGTTTGCCCGCGTCGCGGCGTCCATGCCCGGCAGGGCCGCGGAGACCAGGCGATCGGCCGCCAGGGGCGCGAGGGGCGCGAGCGAGAGCCGCGTGATGTTCCGTCGCTCCCAGAGCGCGCCGAGCCGCGAGGCCATCTCCGTACGGCCGAACGCGAAGACCGCGAAACGCAGATCCGCGCAGCCGAGGAGCCAATCGACCATCTCCAGCGTCGTGTCGTCGGCCCAGTGCACGTCCTCGAGCACGAGCACCTGCGGCGCGCGATCCGCCTCGGCGCGAAAGTAAGCTTCGAGGGACATGCGCAGGCGCGATTGCATCAGCTCGGCGCTCGCACGCGCGGCGCGAAGCGGCTCGTCGTCCTGATCGGGGAAGGTCACGCCGACGAGCTCGCCGAGGAACCCCGCGACGAACCGTTGTCCCGGCGGCAAGCGCGAGGCGACGTGGCGGCGCACCTTCAACACTTGCTCGGCCGGCGCTTCGCCGTCCTGCAGGCCCATCACGGCGCGGAGCGCGCGACCGAGCGCGGACAAGCTCGAGTTCTGGCTGAGCGAATCGCCGCGGCAGATCAGGAGATCCGGCCGCAACGGCGTGACCTCGAGGCGCTGCACGAGCTCGCTCCGCACGCGGCTCTTGCCGATGCCCACGGCGCCGAGGACGAGCGCGCCGCGCGGGGACGCGTCCTCCACGAGCTCGCCGTAAATCCCTTGAAGGAGCGCGATCTCCTTTTCGCGGCCGACCGTCGGCGTGGGCCTGCCGAGGAGCTTCTGCGCGACGAACCCGCTCGTGTCCTCGCGCAGAAGGACGCCTCCACGCGCGTCCGTTTGCAGGATGAACCGGCCTTCGAGGGCGCTCGCGGCGTGCGTGTCGACGCGCACCGAACCCGGGCTCGCCAGCTCGATCTGCCCCACGGCACGTTCGAGCGCCTGGCCTGCGAGGTTTTGCCGGCCGCGGATCGCGAGTCCGATCGCCACGGCCGCGCGCGCAGTAGGCAGCGCCTGCGTCACGACGAGCGCGGCGCGGGCGGCGCGCATGACCTCGTCCCCGCGCGAATGCTCGACCCCGAGCACGGCCACCATCTGCTGATCGAGCAGCGGTTCGAGGCGCGTGTCGTCCCCGAGCACGTCGCGCAGCTTGTGATCCGCCTCGGGACCGAGGCGTGAACCTCCGAGATCAAAAAGCACCGACGCGACGACGCGCCTCTCGGCCGAACCGGGGCGCGAGGCGGGCACGGGGGGGCCGCCCGAGTCCGTGATGGTGATCGGCTTGTGATCGGGGACGGGGCGGATCGCCGAGGCGCTGCGATCGGTCGCGGGGGGATCGTTGTTCAGCTGGCCGACGCGGGCGAGGGCGCGGGCCAGCTCGCCGCTGTTCTCGTACCGGTTGTCTCGGTTGCGCGCGACCGAACGCAGGATCACCTCGGCGAGGGCCTCGGGCACGTCGAAGCGGATGCTCTGCGGGTTCGGCGGATCCTCGAGCACGAGCCGGCCGAGGAGGGCGATCACGTGCTCCGTCTCGAAGACGTTCCGCCCCGTGACTAGGCGAAAAAGTACGGCGCCGAGCGAGTAGACGTCGGCGCGCTCGTCGATGGGCTCGCCGCGGGCCTGCTCGGGGGCCATGAAGTGCGGCGTGCCGATGATCGTGCCGCGTTCGGTCTGGTGCTCGTCGGCCACGGGCGGCTTGACCACGCCGAAATCGATCAGCTTGATCGCCGTGCCTTTGCCGCGGACGAGGAAGATGTTGGAGAGCTTGAGGTCTCGGTGGACCACGTTCCGCGCGTGGATCGCCGCCATCGCCGCCGACGAACGCCGCACGACCTCCGCCGCGTCGCGCATCCCGAGCGGCGCGCGCCTTTGCCTTTGCCCGAGGTCCTCGCCGTCGAGCCACTCCATGGCGAAGAAGAGCCGTCCGTCGTGCCAGGTGCCGTGGGTGACGTACTGGACGATGTTCGGGTGGCGGAGATCCGCGAGGATCGCGATCTCGCGCATGAAACGGACGCGTTCCTGGGACGTCGCGCTGTCGCGCAGGAGCTTCAGCGCGACCTGCTGCCCGGTGAGCTGGTCGATCGCCTTGTAAATGTCCCCCATGCCGCCGCTGCCCGCGCGACCTTCGATGAGGAACCGGTCCGACGCCTGACTGAACTCCGGGACCACGCTGCGACCAGGCTACGCGAGGTCCTGCGATCCTGGGTAGATTTCCGAGCCGAAAGAATCAAGGCCGCGGGCCCGAACATTGGCGGTTCGCTGGCACGCTCTCCGCGAGGCGCGCCGGCCCTTCCCGCCGCGGCCCCCTCGTGCCATGCCGCGTCCGTCCCCATGGCCGAACCGCTCAAGTTGTTTTTCGACGAACGCCTCGTGAAACGCATCGCCGCCTCGATCCAGGCCGCCTGGCCGGCATTTCCGGCGCGTTCGTTCATCGCCGAGGCGCACGCTGGGCTCGACGACAAGGAGCTGAAGGAGCGTGGCCGTCACATCGCGTCGGCGCTCGCGTCGGCCTTGCCCGAGGACTTCGAGCGCGCGGTCGAGATCCTCCTCCGTTCGCTCGATACGGCGGAGACGCGGGACGGCGGCGCGATGGCGAGCTTTTTTTATCTGCCCCACGTGACCTTCGTGGCCGAGCGGGGGCGAAACCATTTCGAGGCTTCGATGCGCGCCCAACACGCGCTCACCCAGCGTTTTACGGCCGAATTCTCCATCCGGAGTTTCCTCCTCCACGAGCCGCGGCGCACGCTCGAGCGGCTCCGCCTCTGGGCCACGGACCCCAATATGCACGTCCGCAGGCTCGTCTCCGAGGGCAGCCGCCCGCGATTGCCCTGGGCCGAGCGATTGCCCGATTTCATCGCCGATCCCGCCCCCGTCCTCGCCCTGCTCGAGGTGCTGAAGGACGATCCCGAGCTCTACGTGCGAAAAAGCGTCGCGAACAACCTCAATGACATTGCCAAGGATCATCCCGATCTCGCGGTCTCCGTGTGCCGGCGGTGGAGTGAAGGCGCGGGGCCGGGGCGGGCCTGGATCGTGCGGCATGCGCTGCGCTGGCTCGTCAAGGGCGGCCATCCGGGGGCGCTCGCGCTCCTCGGCGCGGGGGATCCGCCCGAGGTGCGGATCGAGCGGGCGAACGTCACGCCGGCGAAGGCCTCGCTCGGCGGATCGGTGCGGTTTGGTTGCGAGATCGTCTCGCGCGGAGCGGCGCCGCAGCGGCTCGTCGTCGACGCGGTGGTTCATTATCCAGGGGCTTCCGGAAAGATCCGTCCCAAGGTGTTCAAGTTGCGCGCGATCGACTTGCCGTCCAAGGGGCGGGAGCGGGTCGAGGGAGGCGTGTCGCTCGTGGATCGGACGACGCGACGCCATTACCCTGGTGTGCACCGGATCGAGCTTCGGATCAATGGCGTGGACATGGAGCTCGGGGCGTTCGAGGTCGTCCCCTAAAATTTCACACGCCCCGCCCGCGTCCCGGGTCGTCGCTGCTGCGGGTTTCCTTCCCCTCTTGGGACGGACGCCAACGAAGCCCGTTTCGGACGTGAATGTCTCGGACGTGCCTGTGGCGGTCGGGTGGCGTCATGGTATCCTCCGCTCGATGTCCTTCATCCTGAAGTCCGTGCCCCCTCCGGGGCCGCCGAGCAGCGGTCGCGCGTC
>JANMGF010000327.1:0-5261 GCA_031374535.1 Polyangium sp. (in: bacteria) | reverse complement strand
TCCCACACGAGCCCGGTCCAGCGGAGGCGGGCCATGGAGCCGTCGCGCTGGATGAGCCCGCGGCGGAAAAGCTCCGTGCGGTAGCGGACGAACACGACGAACACGCCCCGCGACAAACCTTTGTCCGCGTCGAAGCGGATCCGCAGGGCCGAGGGGTTGGGCGAGCCGTCGTCGCGCGGGCGGCTCGGGGGCGGCAGCATCTCCGTGGTGACGGGCGCGGCCTGGGCGAGCGAGTTCGTGGCGGCGTCGCGGCCCGGGACGACGTAGCCGTCTGGCTCGGGCACGGCGTCGGCGTCGATGCCCTTCAGATCGATGGATTTGAGGGGTCCGCCCGAGACACGCAGGGTGAGCTTGTGTTCGACGCGGGCCGAGCCGTCCTTGGCCACGTCGACCCGGACGTCGTCGCCCGCGACGTGCACGTCGACCCAGCCGAGAGCGCGCTGGGGGAGCGCGACGAGGCCGAGCACGAGGCCAGAGGCCACGAGCCAGGGCCGGGCGACGCGGATGGGCATGGGCCGAGACCTCCCATGGGGCGAGGTCCCGGGCCAAATTCCGCGCGCCGGCCTTCTGGGTTAGCTGAAGGTGCCCGGGGTCCCCGGGGTCGTGGTCCGGCTGATGGACCGGCTCGGGATGAACGCGAACACCGTGACGGCCAGGCCGACCACGATGTCGTTCGCGACCGCCGTCCCCCCGAAGTAACCGAGGACGAACGGGGCGATGATGAGCCAGACGCCGAGCACGACGTTGACGAATCGAACCCTCGGCACCCAGAGTGCCACGATCGCCGAAGCCGCGATCAGAATGCCGAGCAGGCGGTCATTGTTCACCGCGTATGCATCGGCGTATCCGAGCGCCATCGGGGCCATGAGCAACCAGATACCAAGGACGACGTTGATCCATCGGGGCCATGTCATGGTTTTCTCCTCGCGACGTTTTCTCTTCACCACGTTTTGTCTTCGCGAAGATCGGATGCAAAGCCCGACCCAGCCGCGGCAAACGAACGAACGGAGCCGCGATCCTCGAATTCAGGACGCATCATCGAGGCCCGACTTGCGCACCTCGATGCGGCCGTCGCGCACACGCGTCTCGTAATGCGGCTCCGAATCCGTCGCCGGACCGACCATCACCCGGCCGTCGCTCAGCCGGAACTGCGAACCATGACAGGCACAGACCACGCGCTCGCCGTCGAGCCGGCCCCTGCTCAGCGAGCAGCCGAGGTGCGTGCAGGTATCGCCGATCGCGTGGATGCGGCCCCGGGTGCGGGCGAGCACGATGGGAGCGCCCTCGGCCACGACGCGGCGGAGCTGCCCTTCAGCGAGCTCATCATTGCCGAGCACGGACACGAAGCCCTCGGGCCCGCCTTGCTCGAAGGCGCGGTGACTCACGCCGATGCCGTAATGGTACGACATCATCCCGCCGAGCCACGCGCTCCCCATCACCACGCCGAATCCAACCGTCGACGCCGCAATGCCCGCCCCGCGTTGCCCGCGCTTGCGCAGGAAAAGCGACATGCCGAAGAGGCTCGCCGCCACCGTATTCAGCGTCGCGTGCACGAACCCGACGCGCCGCGGCTTTCCCTCGAGGTAACTCCAGTCCGCGATCCCCGCGAGCGCCGCCACGCCCGCGGCCGCCAGCCCGAAGGCGTGCGCCGCGAAGGCCGCGCGTTCGTACGGCCGACCCCGCTTGCCGAGCCCGACCATGTCCAGGACGACCCCCGTTGCCCACGCGCCGACCGGGAAATCGGTGAGCGCCGCGTGGAGCGGGTGACCGAGCCACGTGCCGTCGAGCGTGCTCCGGAGCGCCGGGCGGCTTTGCAGGACCGCTTGTACGGGCTGATGCACGGCTTCCGCGAGCGCATCGATGCCCGACCGCTTCTCGACCCTCTCCAGTAGCGACGTCGCCATCCCCGTCCCCCTTTCGATCGCCGGGGCGCCTCGCCCCCGAACGCGCTTCCCCGTGCAATCGCCGCGCCGGCCATGACGTCCGTTGCTATCGTGGCCCATGCCATTCGTTCGCCTCTTTCTTCCTTTCCTCGTCCTCGCGACTGGATGCTCCCAGGGCTCGTCCGGCGCGCTTGGCCAGACCGATACGACGGCCGCTTGTCCGCCGAGTGATCTCGTCTGCGCCGTCTCCGGCATCGACGCCCCGATCGCAAAAGGCGCGTCCCTGCCCATCGAGGTCTCCGTCACGTCCGAGGGCAGCGCGACCCCGCCCCTCGCGTTCGTCTCGGCAAACCCCGCCGTGTTCACCGTCGATGACGGCCGCCTTCACGCCGTGTCGCCTGGGCTCGCGTCGATGCTCATCACGACCGAGGGCGACCTCGTCGTGGACTTTCTTCACGTCTGGATCGCCTCTGCCGACGCCTTGCGCCTGCACCGCGTGACCCGCGGGGGCCTTTCGACCTCGCCCTTGCCGGCCGCGATGCAGATGCTCGTGGGCGACGAGCTCACCCTCGTCGCGGCGCCGCACCGAGGCGCGCAACGTTTGCTCGGCGAGCTCGACGCGACCTTCGACGTCGATCCCGAGGTGGTCACGATGCTCGACGAGGGCGTCCCGGGCAGCCGGCGTTTCGTCGCCAAGGCCGCGGGAAATACGACCGTCTCCGTGAACGCGCTCGGCATCGAGGTCGCGGTCGCCCTGGAGGTGTTGCCTTGAGCCCCCGCGTTTGTCTCCCGCTCGTTTTCGTCGCCGCGTTCGCCGCGGGCTGCGATCCCTCGCTCACCGCGCTCACCATCGCGCCGCCCACGGCGGTCGCCGAGGTCGACGATGCGGAGAAGGACGTGCGTCTCTCGCAAGGCATCGCGCTCGCGATCGAGTGCACCTACCAGGGCAGCCCTTGCGAGAACGCCACGGCCTCCTCGAGTGATCCGGCGATCGTGCGTGTGCTCCCCGGCTTCGTGGACCTGCTCGCGCCGGGCGACGCTTACCAGAGGTCGGCCTCCGACGAGCCGCGCGCCGTCTTCATCTTCGTCGGCAACAAGCCCGGCGACGCCACGGTGACCCTCACGACGAGCGACACCGACGCCGAAATCGACGTCAAGATCCTCCCACTTCCATGAAGCCGGGCGAGGGGGCAAGCCGTTTTTAGCGTTTGCGCGTTGCCCCCCGCCGCCTACGGGATTTCCGCTCCCCATGGCCCTCTCGCGCCGCTCCCGAGGAGAGCAGGAGCTCCGCGTGTCGCCTGCGTCAGGTCTTTCTTGATGCTCGTCAGCATCTTCCGTATGAAGGAAGGACGCATCGGGGACGATAGGGATGACGGACGCGACCGACGAGTCTGTGGTGGTGGACGGAAAGCGAATCGAGCGCGTTCTGGAAGCGCTTTCGCTCGCCTCCGTTGGAGCGTTCGACGAGGCCATCGGTCTCTCCGGCGCGCTCACTGAGGACCGCTTCGGCGCCCTCGAGGAGAGCCTGCTCGTGCTCCTGCGGGAGCTCAAGCAGACCCGCGAGGAGCACGACAAGGCGATGAGTGACCTCGAGTCGTCGCGGCGCGACCTCGAGGAGCAGCTCGCCACGGTGGAGAGGCAACGCATCGCGATCCGCGAGCTCAGCGTGCCCATCATCGACGTGTGGGACGACGTGCTCACGTTGCCCCTCGTCGGCGCGATCGACAGCGCGCGCGCCGCCGAGATGACGGAGAAGCTCCTCCAGCGGATCGCCGATCGCGGCGCGGAGTACGTGATCATCGATCTGACCGGCGTCGACGTGGTCGACACGATGACGGCCGCGCACCTCGTGCGGCTCACGCACGCGGCGAAGTTGCTCGGCGCGCGTTGTGTGCTCACGGGCGTGCGGCCCGACGTGGCGCGTACGCTCGTGGAGATCGGCGTCCACCTCGGCGGCCTCATGACGCTGCGGACGTTGAAGGATGGCCTGCGCGCCTGCCTCAACATGCGCGAGGCCGACCGCATCAGCCTGCGCAAGAAGCCCACGACCGAGGCCGAAAAGAAGGCTTCGAAGGACGAGGGGCAGGACCGCTCGGGCAGCCGCGGCGAACGTCGCGTGAGGCCGCAGCGGCCGGAGAACGGAGCCTCGGCCTCGAACGCGCCCTCTTCGTTCGCGACTTCGTCCGAGGACGTAGGAATCTAGATCCGCGTCGCGTTGGGATCGGGCACGAGGAGTTCCTTCGGGTTCGTAGGAAATTACGCGGTCGTCGCGAGCTCTGCGCCTGCGTCGTCCACGGCGTCGACGACGATCTGCCCGCGATCGGTCGCGAGCAAAGCGACCGAGCCTGAGGGCAACTCGCCGCGCAGGATCATCTCGGCGATCGGCGCCTCGATGTGGCGCATGATCGCCCGTTTCATGGGCCGCGCGCCGAGCCCCTCGTCGAAGCCGCCCTCGGCGAGCAGTACGTCGAGGACGGCGGGCTCCACGTCGAGCCGGATGCCCCTCTCCTCGAGCCCACGTCCGAGCGCGCCGAGCAGCCTCCGCGCGACCTCCTTGACCTCGGCCTTGCCGAGCGGCCCGAAGACGAGCACCTCGTCGATGCGGTTGTAGAGCTCGGGCGGCAAGGCCGTACGCGCGGCGGCGAGCATCGTGGATTCGAGCTTGTCCGGTGAAACCGTGCCGGCATTGCGGGAGGAAAACCCCACGGAACGTTCGCTCTTCAGGGCCCCGGCCTCGGCCGCGCCGAGGTTCGAGGTCATCACGATGACCGTATTCGTGAAATCGACGCGCCTCCCGCGGCCGTCCGTCATACGGCCCTCGTCGAAGACCTGGAGGAAGGCCACGAGTACGTCGCGGTGGGCCTTTTCGATCTCGTCGAGCAGGATCACCTGATACGCGCGGCGGCGGATGGCCTCGGTGAGCTGACCTCCGGCCTCGTGCCCGACATACCCGGGCGGCGCGCCGATGAGGCGGGCCGTCGCGTGCGCCTCGCTGTATTCGGAGAGGTCGAGCCGGGTCATCGCGTCGGCCGAATGGAAGAGGGATTCGGCGATGGCTTTTGCGGTCTCGGTCTTGCCCACGCCCGTCGGACCGAGCAGGAGGAACGTGCCGAGAGGTCGCTCCGAGCGGATGCCGGCAGCATTGCGGCGGAGCACCCGGGCAATCCGGGCGAGCGGCGCCGTGTGGCCGACGACGCGGTCGGCGAGCAGTTTTTCCAGATTGAGCATTCGCTCGCCGTCGGTCTCGAGCTTGGCTACGCCTATGTCCCGACCGTCAAAATGGACATGCAGCCGAAGCCCGACGCGGTCGCGCCGCGCGATGTCGTTGGCGTGAAGCTGCCGGATCTGTCGGCGAGCGGTTACACGGTGAGGCTGACG
>JANMGF010000316.1:0-9561 GCA_031374535.1 Polyangium sp. (in: bacteria) | reverse complement strand
CGTTCAGCGTGAAGGCTGCGACATGCCCGCGGTAAGCTGCTACGAGAAATGCTCAAAACGCGGGGCTTCTATGAGCTGCATCGGGTGCTGTCGCGATCAGGAGTTTCTCTGCGACACGCAGCAAAATCACTCCTTCGAGTCCTGCAAGAGCGTCCGGTAGTCGCCCGGGTGAGCGGGCAGGGGACGCGCGGTAAAACCCCCCTTGACTCGCGGACAAACCAAGGGCAGGATGCTGCCCATGAGGCTCGTACCGCTTGCTGCCGCGCTGTCGGTTTTCACCGCGACCGGGTTCGTCTGCGGCGAAGAGGCGACGGCTGACCGCCTGGTACCGGACGCTCCGGCCATGCTGGCTGTCGGGGCCGGGCCGAGTCTCCTGCTCGGCGGGCACCTTCCGAACATTGTGAGCGCCGGGGGCGGCGCCAGGATTGGAGACCGCGAACCGGGCGGCGGGCTCTGGTTCTTTGGTAGCTATCACGAAACGATCTCCCCCGCGACCGTGTACGGCCTGAGCATCGAGGGTGTGCAGGCCGCCCTCGGGGTAGACTTCGTGCGGAGCAGTCTTCCCCTCGGTTTCGTCATGGGCTTCGCCTTTACCCGCACCGCGTACTTCAACCATAGACCGGGGGGCCCGCGGATACACGGTGGGAGCAACTGGTTTCACGCGCGCTTCGGGTTCGACGGGGTCTTCCACGTGCGAGGTCGCCTCTCGATCCGGGTCGCTGCGATCGTGCAGATCCCACACGACGTGCACACCATCATCGTTGATCGGCGCGAGAGCCAGCGCTGGTCGTCCGTGCCGATCTCTGGTGTGTTTTCGGTCGAGGTGCTCGCGGATCTCGTGAAGATACCCAACCGTCTATTTGTGGATTAGTACGGCAACAACGGAGCGCTTGGAGGTATTTATGACCGTCGATCGTTGCGCAGCGATAATCAGTCTTCTCATCGGTTTGGCATGTTCGGCTTGCTGGGACCCGAACAAGCCGGACAGCAAATCCTATGTCTATACCTGCGAAAATCCCGACCCGGACCACGTGGACAAGGACGGCAACCCCGATCCCTGCCACGAGAACGACGACAAGCAGCCCATGGCCTGCAGCGCGGCGTGCGTCGACGTGACCCCGGGTCTCAACGCCGTCCCTGTGGCGCTCTGGTTTGGCGAGGAGCGTGCCTTGCCGCCGTGTCCGTCGCGCTTGCCCAAGGCTGACTTCAACGGCGGTGCGGGCATCGCGGCGCCGTACGCGTGCCCGGAGTGCCGATGCAGCGAGGCGTCCTGCTCGTTCGGGCCTGTCGTTGCGTATGGCGGCGACGCATGCAGCGGACCGATCACCGGGTCGGCGACGCCTCCCCCCGCATGGGATGGCGTTTGTCAAGAGGCTCCCACGCTCCCCATCCCTGCGCTCGGGTCCTACTCGTTCGATCCGACCAAGGTCCATGGATGCGAGGTCGTCGTGGATCCGTTCCCCCCGCCGCCCCACGTCGTTTCCCAATCGATGTGGGAGAGGACCGCGCGTGCGTGCCGTCATGCCGACGATGCAATGTGTCCGCCTGGAGAGCCGTGCGGCATTCGTGATGACGAGCTACCGTCGGGGTTTCGTTCGTGTGTGCGGCTCCAGGGGGCATCCCCGGAGGAGGCGGCGTGCCCGGCGGCGTTCCCCGAGTCGTTCGTTTTTTACGCGGATGTCGTCGATACGCGAGAATGCGCGGCGTGTGCATGCGCGCCGGCAGGGGATGCGGTGTGTGTGTCGGTCGTGAGCTTGCATCAGCAGGCGGCCTGCGGAGATGCGCCGATGATCGCGGCGCCCGTGGACGAGATGGGCTCCTGCGCTGACCCAGGCATGCCTTACAACGCCCAAGGGGTCACGGCCACTTGGGCCAAGAACGAGCCGGGGACGTGTGTCGCGTCGGGCGGTGAGGTGACCGGGGAGATCGCGGCGATCGATCCGGCGGTGTTCTGTTGCAAAGGCGTGCAAGCCGAATAGTCTCCCGCCCCGTGCGTTTCAGGAGATCGAAACGAACGCGGCAACCTCCTCTCCGCCTGAACGTTCTCTGGCTTCACTCCACGGACGCGTTTACCAACAGTCTTCCTCATGGTATCGGGTTTCGAACGACATGAGCGCGAACGGGAAGGTACCGAAGGAGCATCGCTGGCGGTTCTCCGCGCTGGAGCTTGGCGAGTCGATCGCGCTGGGCGGCGACGTCCGGCTCGAGCTCGACCCACGGACAACCGTCCTGGTCGGTAGGAACGGGGCGGGCAAGTCGGCTATCTTTGACAAGATCCGAGCCGGGTCCGACGGCGCGGTTGGAGTCGTACAGGATGCGCTGCCCGACCCCGGCCGGTTCGCCGTTGAAATTCATAAAAAAAATCACCCGGCCTCGGTCGTTCGCTATGAGTGTCGCTGGGCGCGCCGAGAAGACGAAGAAGGCCGGGTCCGAATCGAAACGGAGGGGGGACAAGGCTTTGCCGAGATCGAGGAGACGTGTTCCCTACGAGATGAAGATGTGCTCTGGTCGCTCAAAGACGGCCTTCTTCGGAGGAATGACGACACCACGGATGTTCTGCCGCCCGGGCGCGGGCTCCTCAATTGGTGGTCGGCGCGCAGGTCCGAATTCGTATTCAACGCGATGGTCGAGCCGCTCGTCGATATCTTATTGTATAGAGCTGTGACCGTACGAGCTGGTGTGCCGCGCGCAGGTATGGGTCGCGAGGTCGCGATCCTCCCCTATCCCTGGCCGTTGACCGGTAGGGTCAAGTTCGAGCGACGTTACGAGCATATCCCCAGCGGAATACGATCTCTCGTGAATACACTGGCGACCTGGCATGAGCGTGATCCAGAGCGGCTGCGCGAGCTCGAGGAGGTGGGTCGAAGGCTCGGGCTCTTGAATGAGGTCAAGGTCGAGTTTTATCCGAATCCCGAGCACGCTGCCGATCGACGGGCGCCGCGAAATCATGTTGGCGTATCTCTGGACGGGGTCAACGTTGGTCTCCTGTCGGACGGCACGCTGCGTGTGCTGGAGGTCCTCATTGGCCTCATCGACCCAGAAATCATGCTGCTGTTGCTGGAGGAGCCGGAGATCGCCGTCCACCCGGGGCTGCTCGCGCGGCTGCTCGAAGAGATCGACTCGTACTCCACGGACAAGCAGGTCCTCATATCGACCCAATCACCGCAGGTGGTGAGCTGGGCGAAACCCGACGCGCTCCGGTTGGTCGAGCGACGAAGCGGCACGACCTACGTCCGTGGGCTCGACCCGGAGGCGCAAGCACGCGTCGAGCGGTACCTGGACGACGAGGGGACCCTCGGAGACTACCTCTATTCCGGTGCGCTCGATGGCTGAGCAGAGCATCGGTATCCTGGCGGAAAGCGAAAACGACTGCAAAGTGATGCACACGCTGGTGCGGCGCATCCTCGCGGAGGTCCAAGTCGATCCCCGCTATTACAATGTCCTTCATCGTTCGGGGAAGGGGTGCGCCGGTCTACGGCACCAGGCGGAGCGTTGGATTCGCGAGTTGTCCGCGCGGGGCTGCCAGATCGTCATCCTGGTGCACGACAGAGACCGGCATGACGAGGCCCAGCTGCGCAAGAAGCTCAGCGCCTACCAGATCCCCTCGAGCGTCCAATGTCACGTGTGCATCCCTGTCGAGGAGATCGAGGCGTGGTTTTTCTCGTGTGAAAAGGCGTTGCAGCTCATCTGCGGCGAGCGAGAGAATCCACACGAACTCCCGCATCTGATTCGCAGCCCGAAGGAGCGGCTCATCGAAGCATCACGAGCCGTGCCTGGCAGGTCCAGGTATTCGCCCAACGACGGAGCGCGAATCGCCGAGGTGTTGCAACTCGACGTCTGCGCCAAGCGATGCCCCGCCTTCCGGGACGTACGCCGCTTCCTTCTGAACCTCGAAGCCAGGACCGGGAAAGCTTGAGCGCTCCCCTCCCCCGCCACCCACAACCTCCCCCCATGCCCTCCTCCATGCCCCTCCCCCTCCCGCCCGGCACCGACGGCCTCCCGCTCTTCGGCGAGACCCTCTCCCTCGTCTTTCGTGGCGATTCCTTCGTCGAGGAGCGGCGTCGTCGTCATGGGGACGTCTTTCGGTCCCACGTCTTCGGCAAACCCACCGTGTATCTCGTCGGGCCCGAGGCCAATCGATGGCTCCTCATGAACGAGGGCCGCGAGGTCGAGGTATTCTGGCCCGGCACCGTCCAGCGCCTCCTCGGGCCCGGCTCCTTGTCGAACCTCCACGGCGACGAGCACCGCGCCCGCCGCCGCCTGCTCGCGCCCCGCTTCAGCCAGACCGAAATGCGCGTGTTCGTCCAGACGATCGAGCAGATCACCACGACACACCTCTCGCGCGCCGCCGCCTTGCCAGGGCCTATCGTGGCCGTCGACGTCATTCGCGCCCTCGCCTTCGAGGTCGCCGCGCGCCTCGTCCTCGGCGGCGATGAGGCCGACTTGCCCGCGCTTCGCCGCGCATTCGAGGAATTCGTCGGCGGCCTCTTCACCCCGATCCCCTGGCCCTTGCCGTTCTCCCCCTTTCGCCGCGCCCTCGACGCGCGCGCCACGCTCGACCGAACCCTCGATCGTATCATCGACGCGCGACGCGAAAGCGATACGGGCCGCGCCGACGTCCTCGCCGCGCTCCTCTCCGTGCGGGACGAAGACGGCGCGCCCATGCCCCGCGACGCCATTCGCGACGAGCTCGTGACCCTGCTCTTCGCCGGCCATGAGACCACGGTCAATGTCATGACGAATGCCCTCGTGCTGCTCGCCCAGCACCCCGACGTGACCACGCGCGGGCGGCAGCAGGTCGACGGGCTCTCCCCGGACGAACCATTGACGCTCGATTCGCTCCGCGGATTGCCCCACGTCACGCGTATCCTTCAGGAGACCATGCGCGTCCGTCCCCCCGTGGCCGGCGTCTTTCGCGTCGCCCTGCGCGACACTTCGTATGGCGGCTACCGGATTCCCCGCGGCACCATTCTCTCCTGCTCGATCCTGGCCTCCCACCAGAGCGAAACGAGCCATCCCCATCCGACGCGCTTCGATCCCGATCGTTTCGACCCCGAGAAGGGTGGCGACAAACCGCGCGACTTCTCCTTCCTTCCCTTCGGCGGCGGCCTGCGTATCTGCATCGGGCAGCACCTCGCGATGGTCGAGATGCAGGTCGTCCTGACACACCTCTTGCGCTCGTATGAATGGTCCCTCGTCCCCGGGCAGGACCTCACCTACCGGATGATCCCGACCCCGCTCCCGAAGAGCGGCGGTCTCCTCTTTTTCCGGCGCCGGTCGAACGGGCCCGTGCGAAAAGTGTGATCCGACGTAGCCCCGCCTGACGGATCATTCCGCCGTCCCTGTCAAGAAAAACACGCCAACGGCCCGCCGCCGCGCGCGCCTCACCCCGCCACGCCTCTGACGCTCGACCGACCCCGCTCGAGCACCGTCCTCCCTGTCGGCTTTTGTTTTCCGTTTCCCCTCCCATTCCGGTAGCTTCCCCCTTCCGATGGACACGTTCGACACGCTCGTTTCCAAGGCGAAGGCGAGCCGATCCGGCCGCCTGCGCGCCATGTTGCGCCGCGGAGCCATCGCCCTCGCGTTGCTCACCCTTCCTGGCGTCGCGTTCGCGGCCGTCACGGCCAAGGGCAAGCTGAGCGGGGCCGATAAGCTCCTGAACCCCGTGTGGAACGAGGCAAAGGACCCGAACGCACGCCGCTACACCTTCCGCGAGCCGTCCCCGACGGTCCGGCCCGACGTGCGTACCCTCACGGGACACCTGCCGAAAGAGCTCGCGATCGTCGTGCTCGGCGACAAGGGCACGCCCAGCAAGGTGCCCGTCACCGTGAGCATCGCCGGCGGCCGCACGAGCCCGGTCACGATCGTCGTGCCCGAGGGCCAGCAGATCAACTTCGAGAACAAAGACCCCTTCCCCCACAAGATCTACGACACGGGCGGCAAGGGCCTCGGCGCGGTCGAGACGGCCCCGGCGAAGAGCCGATCGTGGACCCCGCCCGCCCCGGGCAAGTACGAGATCCGCGACCAGTTCGCGCCGAGCGTCCGATCCTGGGTCGTCGTCGAGCCGCGCGCGATCGCCTCGACCTACCCCGATCGCAAAGGGGACTTCGCGATCGAGCTCGAGCCTGGCCCGCACAAGCTGCGCGGCTACTTCAACGGCGAGCCCGTGGGCCAGGAGCTCGACGTCGTGATCACGCCCTTCCCGACCGAGCAGCCGCTGAAGGCGCCTCTCGTGGTCGGAGCGACTTCGAGCAAGTGACGGCGGAGGCTAGCCGATGATCCTGTCTCGTTTCTGGTATCTCGCCCTCGCCATCCTGCTCGGCGTCTCGGCGTTCACCCTCATGCTCGCCGCGCAGATGTACAACCGCGCCGGCCTCCGGGCGATGAGCGAATCGCTCGCCTCCGATTCGAGCGCCGTCGGTTGGTACCTCAAAGACGACGCGCGCAACCGCTCGAGCGCCCTCATTCCGATCTCCCTCTCCCCGGAGATCCGGGGCCAGCTCGCCAAGGCCACGCCCGAGGCCAAGCCCACCCGCGAGATGCGCGACGAGGCCAAGAAGGCGCTGAGGAAGCTCGACGGCGACGTCCCCGCGGACCTCAAGTTCGACGCGCTCTGGGCCGTCGACGGCAACGGCCGCGTCATCGCCGCCGTCGGCATCGAGCACGCCGAGGACTGGGAGCTCGGCGGGTATCCCGTCGTCGCCGACGCCCTCCACGGCTGGATCCGTGACGACGCGTGGGTCTGGAAGGGCCGCATCTACCGCGTCGTTTCGCGCCCCGTCGAGGCCGAGGTCAACGGCGAGCCCGTCGGCGCGGTCATCGGCATCAAGATCGTCGACGACAAGTTCGCGCAGTTCGTCTCGAAGCGCACGGGCGCCGCGGTCGGGTTTTACGCCGACGGCGCGCGCGTCGCGTCCTGGGCCCCCGAGGGCTTCGACAAGGCGAACCTCGATCAGATCACGCAGGATCTGAAGCAGCTCGACGCCAACGAGGACTACAAGGACAAGGGCCGCAGCGAGCCGCGTGTCATCGCCGCGCACCTCGGCGTCGTCTACGCGCGTATGCCCGGCGAGGCGTGGGACCTCGGCGCCGGATACGCCGTCGGTCGCCTCGCGGTCGCCGTCGACTCGCCGCTCGACTTCCTCAACAAGGCCGACGACACCGACAAGAAAAACGTCCCGACGATCTTCGTGATCGGCGGCATCCTCTTGCTCGCTGCGGCCGGCATCGTCTTCTCGATCCTCGAGCACACGCAGCCGCTCGCGACCTTCGGCAAGGAAGCGATCCGGCTCGCGAAGGGCGAGGTCGACGTCCTCGCGCCGAGCAAGTTCCGCGGCGCATACAAGAAGATCGCCTCCGACATCAACGACGGCATCGACAAGATCGCGGCCAAGGGCGGCGCTCCCCGTCGCGCGGCCGATCTCGAGCAGGTCCTCGGCCCGATCCCGGCGGCGCCCACGATGAGCGCCTTCGCCGTGCCCGGCCCCGGCGAGACGTCCTCGCAGTCGATCGCGATCCCCGGCGGCATGGGCCCTGGGGCGAAGCCTCTGCCCAAGGCGCTCCCCAAGCCGAAGCCGCGCCCGGGATCGACGACGCAGGATCCGCTCGAGGAGATCGAGGCCGAGGCCGCCGCCGCGCCCGCGCCGCCGCCTCCGCTCCCCACGCGGGCCGCCGAGCCTGTCGCCGCAGCCGCAGCCGACGAGACCGACGAGCTCACCGAGTGGCAGAAGGTCTACGAAGAGTTCCTTGCCATGAAGCAGCAGTGCGGCGAGCCGACGGCGGGCATGACGTTCGAGAAGTTCAAGTCGACGCTTCAGCGCAACAAGGACGCCCTCGTCCAGCGCCACGGCGTGACGCGCGTGAAGTTCACGGTCTACGCGAAAGAGGGCAAGGCCGCGCTGAAGGCCTCGCCGATCAGCAAGTAGAAACCCGGCAGAGCGAGCAGGAGCGGCAAGCGATGGGCGCGAGGTATCTCGTCGTGGGGGCGGTCGTGGGGGCGGTCGTGCTCGGAGGCGCATCCGTCGCGTCTGCCTCCTCGGGCATCGATTCCCCCGAAAACGGCGTCGTGCAGGTCGGCCGCGGGTCCACGTACGTCGCGCGCGCCGACGACCCGCTCGCCGCGTACTTCAACCCGGCCGGCCTCGCGTTCCAGAAGTCGGGCGTGCACGTCGGCGCGCACCTCATGTTCATGGATCGTTGCTTCACGCGCCGCGACGAGAACGGCAATCCCGTCTCCCCGGGCGCTGGGATCCCCGGCCCCACCGAGCCCGTCTGCGCCGAGACCACGCCCTTCCCGAACCCGCAGATCGCCGCGAACTTCCGCATCACGCAGAGGCTCGCGATCGGCCTCTCCGTCATGGGCCCGCACGGCGTCGGCAAGAGCGTCTGGCCCGAGTCGATCCCGTACACGAACCAGGTCGGCATCCCGACCACGCAGCCTGCGCCGCAGCGACATCTGCTCGTCGAGAGTGACTCGTTGATCTTCAACCCGACGCTCAGCGTGGGGTACGCGATCAAGGACTGGCTCAGCGTCGGCGTGGGCTTCATCTGGGGCGTCGCCTCGATCGACTTCGTGAACTTCACCGAGTCCACCTCGCAGACCGGGTCGGACGATTTCGCCGCCAATCAGGAGCTCAAGTCCACGCTCTCGGCCTTCGACGGGTTCGTCCCTGGCTTCGTCGTTGGTGTCCTCGCCTCGCCCCACAAGCGCCTGGATGTCGGCGGCTGGTTCAAGTGGCAGGACGCGATCTCGACCCGCACCGGCGTGCGCCTCGAGTCGAACTACTGGCGCGCGGGCGGCCAGAAAAACGAGAACCCGTGTGCGATGGCCGCGCCCGGCTGCAACATCACCGAGGACGAGGACGTCGGCTCGCTCAAGTTCCGGATCCCGCTCGAGGCGCGCCTCGGCTTCCGGTACCACCACCCGCTACGCGCGGGCTCGCTCGTGCCGCAGACGGGCAAGAAGGTGCGTGACCCGATCGCCCAGGACCTCTTCGACGTCGAGGTCGACTTCACCTACGCGCACAACAGCGTCGTCGACAACCTCGAGGTGCGCTTCGATCCGGGCACGCGGGTGAACGGCACGCCGGGCGACATCCCTGCGAACGCGGACATCCCGCACCAGTGGAAGAACGTGTTCGGCGTGCGTGTCGGCGGCGACTTCGTGATCATCCCCGGCTTCATCGCGGCGCGCGCGGGCGGGTTTTTCGAAACGAACGGGCAGGATCCGGCGTACCTGAACCCCGATTTTCACCTGGGCCATCGCATCGGCGTGAGCGGCGGCGGCACGGTGCGTCTGGGTCCGGTGGACGTGTCGCTCGCCTACCAGCACACGTTCTTCGAGCCGCTCGACAACGGCGGCCGGGGACAGGTCCGCGCGCTCTCGGGCGATGGTTCTTCGAACATTCCGGTGAAGTATCGGAGCCAGCAGTTCGTCAATGGCGGACGGCTCGAGTCGAGCCTGAACGAGGTGGCGCTCGGCGCCACGTACAAGTTTTGAGGGAGGAACGGATGAACGCGCGTGTTTCACTGATGGTCGTCGGTCTCGGGTTGGCGGTCGTC
>JANMGF010000310.1:0-1515 GCA_031374535.1 Polyangium sp. (in: bacteria) | reverse complement strand
CGTGGTCGTCACGATTGTCTTCACCGAAGTCATCATCGAAGCCTTCGCGATCGCCGTCGGCGTGACGGTCACGGCGACGGTCGCGGCGGGGGCGGTGGAGGCGATTCGGAAGAGGCGGGAAGAACCAAAACCCATGACCTGTCGAGAGCATCTAATCGAGTGCCTGGGCAGCGATAAGGGCGGCGAACCTGGGAATAACTACAATATAACGCTGTGCCCGACATGTTTTGGTCTGTGCAGGGATAACGAGTGGCCAGAGAAGATCGGCACAGGGCAATCCTGCCGCTATCCGGGCTACAGCAAGTACAAAAAGCGAAAATGAAGCACAACAAAAACTCGGACGCGGGGGCGCGTGCGTTCGCGCAGGCGAGCGACGCCCTCTTGGTCAAGTCGCTAGAGGAAACCCGGAGCTTCGCCGAGGCCGTCGAAGACTACCGAAAGCTCGAGGCGGAGTTTTTGGCGCACGTGGGCGACGACGAGATCGCCGTCCGTGAGATCCCGCGACGCATCGCAGAATACATCTTGTTGCTAGCCCATGACAAGCGTCCCCCCTTGGAGGTTTGCCGCGAGGCCTGGAACGATCTGGTTCGCCTCGGCTTTTCGGGCACCGAGATCGAGTGTACGAGTTCCGGCTTTTTCGCGGATTGCTGCGCGTACGACGAACGGCCCGACGAGGGGCTCGCGGTGCTCGAGCCGCTTATCGTGAAGCTCCAGCAGCAACTCGAGGAAGCGAGGGGGACGGGTACGAAGACGGAGTACCCCGCAAACTATTACGAATCTTGGATTGAGCGTCTGGGGATCCGCCGGGACGCGCTCCTTGCCCAGAAGCGGGGCGAGGTCGTCCCGTGGCTGGAGACGCGCCGCGAGGACGAGGCAGCCCCCCCGATGACCCCGGAAGAAGAGCAGGCCGACGCGCTTTACGACGAGTTCCGGCAGGCGCGCCATACTGTCTTCAAGACTTACGGAAAATCGCTCGATCGGAGCTTCGCCGACGTCGCGGCCGACTATCGACGGGTCGAGGCGGAGTTCGTGGCGCGCGCGGGCGAAGGCGAAGCGCTCGAGGCGTGCGTGAGACGTATGCAGGCAAGGATCGCCGAGGCCATCCTCATGGCCGCTTGTTCGCTTCGCGCGCCCTTCCAAGCGTGCCGAGACGCCTGGGACGAGTTCGTCCGCGTAGGCCGAGACAAGAGCTGGATGTTTCCAGAGATGTACGTGGAGACCTGCCTCACGAGCAACGAGCCGGAGGCGGGGCTCGCCGTGATTGAGCCGTGGATCGCCAAGATCGAGGCCCAGCTCCAAGCATGCAAGGAACCCTTGCGGCCCCCGGGGGAAACCAGCGTGGATCTCAACCGCCAGCTCAAAGAGCTCCACGAGCTCCGGGACAAGTTCATGGCCATGCGCAGGGGCGAGCCGTCGACGTGACGATCGCGATAAGGCCCGGCGAGGGTGTGGCAAGGCGGCGCAGGGGGCCTTCATCGTCCGCGAAGAAGGCGCGGTGCAGGCGCCTCGCTGGGG
>JANMGF010000234.1:0-9295 GCA_031374535.1 Polyangium sp. (in: bacteria) | reverse complement strand
GATCTGCATGGCCGTCCTGGGAAGCGAGGCCGCTCCTCCTCTCTCGACCTTGCGTCGCGGCGTCCCCTCCGGGCTCGACGCGGTGATCATGCGTTGCCTGAGCAAGGACCTGGATTCTCGGTTTCCACGCGCGGTCGACGTCAAGGCGGCCCTCTCGCCTTATGCCGAGCGCCGCGAGGGCTGGTCGGAGGACGACGCGCTCTCGCCGATGGACGAGCCACGCTCGGGCGGGACCTCGAACAGCTCGCGCCCCATCCCCAGGAACATCGACGCCATTCTCCTCGGTTGCATCGGCAAAGAAGGAGCGCCCCGCGCCGCGCGTGCCCCGGGACGCAAATCCCAGTCCGATCCCTTCCTCCGCAGGGCCGAGAGCCCAGGGCTCGAGCCCAAACGACCCGCGGCCGTCCTGGAATTGCGGACCGAGGCCGCCCCCGCGGCGGCCGAACCGTCCTCGGAGGGGGGCGGCACCGTACCCATGGGCAACGACGAGGTGCTCGCGGCGAGAAACCTGATGTTTGGCCAAGCCGCACAATCCTCGCCTTCGCCCGCGTCCGACCGCGCGCGTGAATTGCCGGCGATGGAGGGTACGGTGACGGACGCCGAGGAGACACTTCACGAGGCCACGGCGCTCCTGCCCCCGCGTTTGCCGAGCTTTTCGTCGTTCCCGCCTCCGGCGTTCGGCGACCGGGCGCCGATGCCCTCGTCCTCGAATCTCTTGCCGCCCGCCGCGAGCGAGTTTCCCGGCAACAGCGTGGCGCCGTGGGGGTATGCGCCGTCGATCCCTGCGCCGCGCCGGGCCAAACCCGTGGCCCTCATCGCGAGCGCCACGACGGCCGCCTTCATCGTCGTCGCCCTCGTCGTGGCCTTCACCACGGGCGGGAACGAGAAGGCCGATGCAGCCGCCGCCCAACGCATGCGACCCGCGTCGGGGGGCCTCGTCGCCGCGCCCGAGCCCGTGGCAGAATCACCGACGGAAGCCGCCGCGCCGACCACGAGCGCGTCGGCCGCGGGTGCGCCGGGGACGGTTGTCGAGGCCCCAGGGCGATAAGCTGCGGCAATCTCCGCGCTCCCGACCCCGCGGTCATTGACTCCGAAAGCACGGCCGCATACGGTCAGGGGCATGCGATCGGCCCGTCTTTTGGCGCTTTTCCTCCTCGGCTGTGGGCCTTCATCGTCCGTGGAGGGAGCCGAGTCCTACGCCGCGGCGCGGACGGCCTCGGGGCGCGTGATGCTGCACGGCGTGACGGTCGCCCCCTGCAAATACGGCGGGGCGGCCTGGGACGGCGCGGGGCACATCGAGGCCGCAGAGCTCGACCTCTTCGGCTCGCTCCTCCGCGGGCGCGTGCCTTACGTCGAGATCGCCAAGGCCCTCGCAGCGCCCGCGAATGACGCGCTCGACAAACCCGACGTGAAGGCCGCGCGAAGCTCGTCGGGCTCGTCGACGCCCCCCCCGTTTTGCTCACGGCGCAGGCCGATACCTTCACCCCGCAATTCCAGGGGCCGCCCACGTGGCGCGACGTGCCCTTCGACGGGACGAGCCGCATCACCGTCGATCTCCTCGACGACGATATGGTCGACGACGATCCCGTCGGCTCGTTCCAGATTGGCCCCGAAGACATGCTGGAAGCCTTTCGAGCCGGCAACGTGTACCAGGTGCGTGTCGACGCGCAGACGAACGAGCAAGTGCTCTTCGCCGCGATCTCGGTCATGTCGGAGTAGGCCTAGACTTTCTCCCGCACTGGAGAGCCCCCATGGTCGTCATCCCGCAAGATCTCGTCCGCGCCGTACGTGATCAACGCATCGTTCCCTTCGTCGGCGCGGGCGTGAGCGCTGGTGTCAAGCGCGGTTTCTTTCCCACCTGGGGCAAGCTGCTCGAGCTGATGGCCGGGGAGCTCGATGCCCAGGCGCGGCCTGCGGACGGCCAGGAGGTCCGCCGCCTGATGAAAGCCGAGGACTACCTCGGCGCCGCCGAGCGCGGGCTACGAAACCTCGGCCCGTATCGCTTCAACCGCTTCCTGCGCGGCATTTTTCGCAAAAAACGGCCGGCCGATCTCGACCTCTCGATCGTCCAGGCGCTCTGGGGCCTGCGCCCGCCGCTGGTGATCACCACGAACTACGACGACGTCCTGCGCTGGGCCGGCCCCGCGGACGCCGAGATGCTCGCGAACGACCAGGAGGAGGAGCTCGCGCTTTTGCCCGAGGCGAGCCCGGAGTGGCCCTTCGTCTGGCACCTGCACGGCACGATCCAGCGCCTTTCGACCGTGATCCTCGCGGGTTCGGATTACAAGTCGCTCTACGGCGGCGACGAGGCGCGGGCCCGGAGGTACGAAGCCGCGCTTTTCCAGCTCAATGCGCAGCTCGCCAACCGGCCGTTCCTGTACGTGGGGTTCAGCCTGAGTGATCAATACGTGCTCCAGCAGATCGCCGACGTGCTGAAGATCTCGAAAGGCAAGGGCGCGCCGAGCTTCGCGCTCATGAAGAAGGGCCAGGGCGACGCGTCCGCGCTCTGGTTCAATTACAACATCCAGCTCATCGAGTACGAGGATCACGGCGCGCCCCTCGCCGCGTTGCTGAAGGACATCACGCGAATGGCCTTCGAGGCCCCTGCGTCCGCGTCTCGGGCTCTGGACGAGGGCGCGCCGCGGCTCGCTCGGGAGCCTTTGCCCCTCGCCCCGCGCCCCACGCTCCAGGCGGAGCTGACGCGTACGCTCCGCGGGAGCCGGCGGCTTCTTTTGCTCGCGCCGCGAAAAGGGGGAGCGCGGACGCTCGCCCGGAGCATTGCCGAGAAAGAGTTCGGCGAGCGCGTGACGTGGCTCTTGCCGCCCAACGTGCCGAGCTGCACCGAGACCGAGTATTTCGCGAGCCTGTCGGGCGATCCCTCGGTGGACGGCTTCTTGAAGCTCGAACAATGGCTGTCGGAGCGCGCGAGCGCGCTCGGCGGGGAGCACCTCGTCGTCGTGCGGCACGACGGGGGGCCGATCGAGCATTTGATGACGCTCGGCAATGCATTACGCCGCCTCGTGGAGAACCCGCGGGGCGGCAAGAATGCGCCGCGGTTTTACGTGCTCGTGGCGGGAGAATCGGCCTGCGCGTCCTTGCGGCTGGAGACGACGACGCTCTCGCTTTTCTCGGGCGCGCCGGCGCGGCACGTGCCGCCGCTCTCCGTGGAGGAAGTGCGGGACCTCATCGAGCAACGCGGCGCGGACATCACCCGCGCGGAGGACGTGTTCGCGGCGACGGGGGGTTTGCCCGGGCTCGTGCAGGAGGCGCTGGGGGGCGAAGGATCGCTCGAGCGCGAGGCGCTCACGCAAAGGCTCGCGCGGAGCCCGTCGGTGCGTGGGGTCTTGCGGACGCGGCTCGCGGAGGACGACCGGAAGAGCGAGGCCCCGGCGCGGCATGCGCGGACGATTCTCGGAAACCTGCTGGCGGGCAAAGGGGCGCGCAGGCTCGACGATCTGGATGACGAGCTCAAATATCCCGAGGTGCGCCTGTATTACGACGGGCTCGTGGTGAGCGAGGACGGCAGTGGGGATACGGTCTTCCGGTGCGAGGCCGTTCGGATCGCCGCCGAACGGACCTTCGCGCTGGAGCAGGGGGCCACGTGAGGCGGTGGGGGGCGGCGCTCGGGATCTGCGCGGCCATTGCATGGGGTGGTGGGGCGCGGGCGGAGGAATCGACGGACGAGGAGGATACGCAGGAGCTCGTGCCCGGGGGCGAACCTTCGTCGGTGCTGGAGGGGGTGGAATGGTTGCCCTTCTCCAGCGAGAGCGCCGTCGCGTGGAGCCCGGACGGCAAGATGCTGGCGACGGCCCGGGAACGCGGGATTCTGCGGCTTTGGGACGTGACGACGGGGCGGGAGGTGCGGCGGTGGGCGGCGCCGACGACCGAGACGATCGTGCGGCTCGAATGGAAGGCCGATGGGCGGACCCTTGTCCTGACGCCCGCCGTGGGGGATGGGATCCTCTGGGACAAGGATTCCGGCGTCCGCAGCACGGCGGGAGCCTCGGGGGAGCCCCAGCACGAGAGCCCCGTCAAGGAGATCCATGGTCTGAGCGTCGTGGCGATGGGCGGAGACGGAATCGCCGCTGTAGAAGGGCCGAAAAACAAGACGCTGATCATCGATCGGGCCACCGGCGCCGTCCTCCGGTCGATCCCCTCGTCCGGCAACCCGGTTCAATTCGATCCGACGGGCCGCAGAATCTTGATCGGAACCGCGATATGGGACGTGCCTTCGGGTCGGATCCAGAGCCGGCTCCGTACACCGCTGCCTGCAATCGACGTTTCGTTCCTGAAGAACCACGCGCGCCTCGCGAAAGGTCACGCCGACGGGACGTTGCGGCTCTGGGACGTCGATCGGGGCCTTCCCACCCAGTTGCTCCTCGGGAGCGGCCAGGCGGTGGCCGATATCCTGGACCTCGCTTCGTTCGCGAAGTGCTCGACGTGTGTCGCCGTGGGGTATCGAGACGGGGTCGTTCGGGTCTGGAACACGGAGACGGGTCGTGATGCATTCGAGCCCGTGCGCGTCAACGCCTCTCCGGATCTCGGCTTCGACCCCAAAGCCATGGAGATCACGGCGGTGCAGGCCGAAAATCTCCATGTGTGGACGCCCGGCGACTCGCCTTCGACGATTGGAATCGGGGGCGCCTGGGCAAAACGCGCTTCCGACCTGTCTCCACGCGCGCCGGTCCTCGCGTTTAATGCAGGCGGAGACCTCGTTTTCTGGGATTTGACGGCGCGCCGCGAGACGTCGCGTATCGCAGCAGAGCTCTGGGACACGGCCGTTCCGCCCGCGATCGTGTGGAGCCCCGACGGCCTTACGATCGCCGCCGCGCCCGCCGGGAGCCGGAGCGTGGGTCGATGGGACGTTGGCAGCCGTAAGAAACGCGCGCCGACGCTCGAAGCAGACGCCCCCATTGTGGCGCTCGCTTTCCACGCAGGTGGACGATGGCTGACGGGAGCGCTCGAGGACGGCACGGTCGTCGTTTGGGACGGCCAGCGGGGCGGCGTGGCGTGGAAGGAGCAAATTCACCCGAGCCGCGTCGATTCGATTGCGTTCCATCCCGAGAGAGATTGGATCGCCTCGTCGTCCAGCGGTCTCGTGGCCGTACACGGCTGGGATCACGCTCCCGCACAGAAGCGCCTGTTCGTCGGCGGGCGGGCCTTCTGGGTGGGCGTGGACGACAAGGGCCTCGTACATCGCCGGGATCCCGGCGGGTTTCTCCAGCGAATCGACAAGGACGGCACGCTCCATCCCGTATTGCCTCCAGGGCGCGGGAGCCCGTCGTTACGTATCACGCCCAAGGTGCTCGGCGAGGCGAGCGTCGGCCTCGATTCGCCGGGAGATACGCGCAATGCAACGGCCGGCCTGGACGTCCAGGTCGAAAACACCGGCTCGGGGCCTGCGTACTGGGTGACCCTGGAACTCGAAGATGCACCCGAAGGACTCGTGCTCCTCGATCCGCCGGCGCTCCCGCGCCTGGATCCGGGAGCGTCGGGCAAACTTCATGCAAGTTTGTCCTGGAGCCCGACGGATGTCTCCAAGCCCCAGACGCCAGAGCTCCATGTCAGGGCCAAACACGCGGACGGCGCATCGACGCCCATCTCCATCTCCGTGAAGCTCCGCGCGCCGCACCTCGTGTACGGCGAAACCCAGGTCTCCAAAGATACGATTCGTTTCAAGCTGTCGAATGATGGGGATCAGATCAGCGGGCCGCTCTCGATCCGCGCGCGCTTCACGATCGATGAAAAAGCGACTTGGAACGACGAGAGCATCGCCGTGGCCAACATCGAGCGGGGAGCCTCGGTCGACCTCGCCGTCGCCATTCCCGCCGCCGTCGCCGAAGCAGGGCCCTTCTCCATCGATCTCACCGCGACGACCGTCGCCACGGACACCTGGCCCCTCTATCCCCAGCGCACCTGGTCGTTCCACCGCGACAACCTCCGCCCTTCCCTCCCCTTCGCGCTCTACGGCGCCATTGGCTCAGGCGCCCTCCTCCTCGCCGCCGCGGTCGCTTATGCCCGCATCTACCGCAATCCCCTCGTCGTCCGCGCGAGCCGCGAGCCCCACACGCTCCACGGCTATCCCCTCCAGAAGCTCGCCATCGTCGATCACGCCCTCGCCCGCGCCCGGCGCCGCGACTCCACCCTGCTCGCCGCGGGTATCTCCAAAGAACGCTGGAAAAGCGCGCTTCTGGCCGCGCGGTCCGGCGAATCGGCCTTGCGTGGTTTCGCCGACGCGACCGGCGCCGTCCTCGGCGATCCCCTCGAAAACCTGCCCGAAGACGTCTGCGCGCGGACCCTCAAGCTCCCGCCCCTCGTCCTCCGCTTCGCCCAGGAAACAGCCCTCGTCGTCGTCACGGGCGCAGACCTCGGCGAGGGCCCGACACGCAAGCTCGCCGAGGCCGTGCACCAGGGCGGCCGAGGCCCAAGGCAAGCGCTCGCGCTGGATCTGACGAAAGCGCAACGCCTGGGAGACGCCCTGCGCGAATCCGCCGGCGTACGGTTCGTCGTGCTCTCCGAGAATCGATTGCGGGATCTCCTCCTGGCCGAGCGCCCGAGCGCGATCCTCGAACAATCGCTCCGCGAGCAGCTCGAGGTCACCGACCTTTCGCCCTACCAGACAGCCTCCGGCGTCGAGCACGACGCCTTGTTTTTTGGTCGCGAGCGCGAATTGCGCAGCATCGCCGATCGTTCGCTCCGGAACTTCATCCTCGTGGGCGCGAGGCAAATGGGCAAATCCGCGCTGCTCCAGGCCCTCCACCGCCGCCTCAAGGCCCGCGAGGACCTCGACGTCCATTACATCACCCTCGCGGACGGCGATCTCGTCCACAGCATCCGCCACTACTTCGATCCCGGGGCCGAACGGTCGCCGCCGGATCCCGATGTCTTCGCCAAGGTCGCCGCCGGCACGAGCGAGAGGCCGCGCCTCTTTTTGCTCGACGAGGCCGACCGGTTCGTCGCCGAGGACGCGCGTCGTGATCACGCCATCACCCACGTCATGCGTAAACTCGCGCAGGACAACCGCGCCCGTTTCGTGCTCGCGGGCTTCTGGGAGCTTTACGCGGCCACCTGGCTCGATGCCAAGCATCCGCTGCTCAACTTCGCCGAGCTCATCCGACTCGGCCCGCTCGACGAGGCCGCCGCGATCGAGCTCGCGACGAAGCCGATGGTCTCGCTGGGCCTCTGCTGGGACAACCCCGCCACGGTCACCTCGCTCGTACGCGGCGCGGGGTATCGGGCAAACCTCATCGTGCTCGCGTGCAAGGCGCTGATCGAGTCCCTCGACGTCTCGACGCGCGTGCTCACGGCCGAGCAGCTCGACGCCGTCGTGCGGGGAAACAAGGATCTACGCGAGCAGCTCCGGGTCCTGCGCAAGAACATCTACCAGCCGCTTCATCGAGCGATCGTGCTCCAGGCGCTCCTCCACGCCGAGCCTACGGGCGACGCGATCCTGGCCGCGCTGCGGGCGCGAGGGATCGAGGTCTCGCGTGTGGCGTTTGATCAAGCGATCGAGCTTCTGGAGGTCGCGTACGTCGTCGTGGTGGATCCGGAAGGGAGGATCGATTTCCCCGTGCCCTGGGTCCGCGCGCAGCTCGCGCGTGACGGAAACCCCGAGGACAGGCTCGCGGAGGAGGTGGCCGAGTGGAGGAAAGAGGCTCTGCCCGGCTGACTCAAAGCGCGGCCGAAAACTCCCGGCCGAACTCCATCGGCGACGGGCGATCCACGGGATCGCGCGTGGTCGCCGCGCGCAGGAGCTTGGCCACCGCGGCGGGGAATCCGCGCAAGCGCTCCGGGTCGTCGAACGGATCGAGGCGCATGTGCGCGAGGATGCGGTCGCGGCCCGTGAGCTCGTCGAAGAACGAGCGCCCCGTGGTCACGTTGTAGATCGTCCCGGCGAGCGCGTAGACGTCCGAGCGTGGATCGAGCTCCACGGGATCCAGCACTTGCTCGGGCGCGATGTACCCCGGCGTGCCCGCCACGAAGCGCCCTCCGACTTCGGGAGGGACGCGGATCGCCCGCACCATCCCGAAGTCGATGACCACGGTCGCGAGCGGCGAGACGCGCCCGGGATCACGGTGCTTGTCGGGATCGAACCGCTCTCCCCCGGCGAGCGGAAGGCGCAGCCAGAGGTTCGCCGGCTTGATGTCGCGATGCACGAGCCCCGCGCCATGGAGCGCGGCGAGCCCCGCGCACGCGTCGAGCACGACCTGCCGGAGCTCGAACAACGTCATCGGGCGGGCCGAGGCGTACTGCTTGAGATCCGCGCCGATCAGGTACTCGAGCACCAGGAACGGCGCCCCGCCGGAGACGCCTCGATCGATGATGTTCGCCACGTTCGGGTGGTAGAGGCCGGCGAGCGCGTTCGCCTCCTCCACGAACGAGTCGAGGATCCCCGCGCGCTCGACCTCGTTGGCGCTGGCGAGGGCTTCGGCTTTGGGGATCTTGAGCACGAAGAGCCGGTCGGCTCCAGGCTTGCGCACGAGCCACACCGACCCGATCCCGCCCTCCCCGAGCGGCTTGACGAGCTCGTATCCCTCGATGCGCTCGGGCTCCTTTTTTCGCGTGCCCGGCGGCGGCGGCGGCGTCCTCCGGATCGCGCCTCGCACCGCGCCTTCGAGGAGCCCCGACGCGACGGGACCGAGCGACGCGAACCACACCTCGAGCATCCCGAGCTCCCGCGCGCGAATGGCGCGAGCGATGAGCGCGGCCACGCGAGGCGCGTTCTGGGTGGTGGTCGGCGGGAGCGCATCCGCGGGGTCCTCGATCGAGGCATGGGGGTTTGGGGGCGCAGCTCGGCCTGTCCGAGCGTAGCCCCCAAGCGATGAAAGCCCTTTCACGGGATCGGCGAGGGCGGCCTGGAGCCTGTCGCCGGCGAGCACGAGCGAGATACATCGCGCCTCGAGGTCGGGCTTCGGCCCGGAGGCCTCGTCGAAGTTCTCGAGCACCATCGCCAGGGCGAGCAGCGCCCGCGACAGCTCCGTGTCCTCGGCGTGGAGCGCGACGAGCGCCTCCTCGGCCTGGTAGGCCCACCCCGCGTCACTCTCGGCCGACGAGACCGCCGTGCGGAGCGCCTCGGCCTGCTCGCAACCATGCGCGAGCGCCGACGGGGCCATCATCGGCAGCGCCGTCGCGAGCTGGAGGAGCATCGCCGGCCTGTCGATGACGAGCGCCCACCACGCAGCGAACGGGCCGAGCCAGCGCACGTCGTCGACCTCGCCGAGCGCCGTGCCGCGCGTCGTGTCCACGAGGCGCCAGAGGAGCGCGCTGAGAGCGCTCTTCAGCGTGGGAGGCAACA
>JANMGF010000214.1:0-4859 GCA_031374535.1 Polyangium sp. (in: bacteria) | reverse complement strand
CTACAATGCGACCGTCACCCAGGCGAAATCCCTCTCCGAGAATGACGCCTTCCGCCTCCTCTCCGGCGGCGGCATCCTCGAATTCGCCATGTCCCACGCCTCGACGGGCCGCCCCCAGCCCGTCCGTGTCGCGGCATTACGTGTCCTCGCCGCCCTCCTCGCGCGTGTCGTCCCTTCCCAGCGCCTCGGCCGTTTTGGCGTCGACCGTGCCCGCCAGGTCCTCGCCTGGGCCCGCGGCGTCGACGCCATGCGCTGGGCCCAGGTCGCGGCCCTCGAAATCGCGGCCCTCGTTTTCCCCGACGGCGTTCGCGGCGTCATCTCCGAGCGCCTCCGCGCCCGCTCCGGCAAGGACGGCCCGATCATCCGCCGCAATGCATTACGTATCCTCGCCACCCTCGGCGACGACCGCGCCCGCCTCGAAACCGGCCTCATCGCGAAAGACGACCCCAGCGAACACGTCCGCCAGGAGCTCGCGCGTTTCCTCGGCGGCACGAGGGGCGAGGGCGGCCTCGAACAACTCGTCAAGCTCACCACCGAGGACAAATCCGTCCGCGTCCGTGGCCTCGGCCTTCGTGTCCTCACGAAACGCGCCGGTGGATTCGCCTGTGAAGGCCCCCGCGCCGCGAACGAGCCTCCGATCGACCATGCCGACCCCGAAGCCGCCGAGGCCCTCTTCGGCGTCATTCAACGCGCCTTCACCAAACCCGAAGAATCACTCCCGGTCCGTGTAGGACTCGAATCCGTCCGCCTGCTCGCGTTCGGCTCCCCGCCCGTCCTCCGCCCTTCCCGTTTCGTCGAGCCGCTCACGACGCTCGCGAACATGGAAAAGGCCGGAGCCGAGCTCACCGAAGGCGCCGCCGCCACCCTCCGCTGGCTCGAAGTCGTCGCCGAACCCGACCTCGTGGCCTTGCAGGAGCGGTTCACTCGGAAACTCGAAAAACTCAAGGAGGGTCAATCCGGCCGTTTCGACGTCGCCCCGGGCACCCCCACGCGCGACCTCGAACGTGCCCTCGCCGTCGCCGCGCGGGGTGACATGACCGTCTCCTTGCAAAAGGTCGAGGGCGGAAGGTACGTCCTCACGCGCGGCGAGCCCCGGCGCTGGCGATTCTGGCGTTTCTGGAACGAGCTCAAGACGCCCATGCCCCACAACCGCAAAGGGTATGCGCAAACCCTCGGCCGCGTCTGGCAGGGCGAGATCGTCATTCCCCCGCTCGGCATGGCCGAAGTCACGCCCACCCGCGTCCCTGGCGAGCGCCAGCTCTGCCCCCCCGTGGCTGGCTGGGGCCCCTTTTTGCCGCGCGTCGACGAATTGCTCGCCGTCTGCTCCATCTCGGGCAAACCCCTCCGCATGGTCACGCCCGTCGGCACCGTCCTCCTCCGCGGCCCGGACACGCTGAAAGAACGCCTCCGGACCCGCTGGAAGGTCTCGCTCGACTACCCCGGCCTCGCCCTCGTCCGCCAGCGCTCGCTCAGCGCCGGCGAGCCCCGCGAAAAAAAGGTATTCTGGCAAAAAGCCCAGGAGCTCGGTTTTTCCCTGGAGATGGTCGACACCGAGGGCGAGGTCGAAAACGCCCGCTTCAACCTCGTCCCCCACCTCCCCAAGAGCTTCTACGCCCCGCTCCCTTTCGCGCTCCCGCCCGCCGCCGAACATATCCTCTCCTTTATGCTTTCGCCTTCGGGCAATACCCCGGCGCACCTCGGCGTCGTCGTCTGGTGTATTTTCTCTTATCTCATGTTACGCACGGCCGTCATCATGCGTGGCATCGAGGCTGCGCGCGCCGCCATTCCGCTCTCCATCGGCGGCTGGGGGACCCGCGGCAAATCCGGCTCCGAGCGATTGAAGGCCGCGCTCTTCCACGCCATGCGGTACGACGTCGTCGTGAAGACGACCGGCTGCGAGGCCATGTTCATTCACGCGATGCGAGATCTGCCGGCCGGCGAGATCTTCATCTACCGCCCCTACGACAAGGCCACGATCTGGGAGCAGCGGAACGTCCTTTTCACCGGGAAAAACCTCCACTGCCAGGTCTTTCTCTGGGAGTGCATGGCGCTCCAGCCGCGCTTCGTCGAGACGCTCTGCAACGAATGGATGCAGGACCCGATCACGACCCTCACGAACGCCTATCCCGACCACGAGGACATCCAGGGCCCCGGCGGCGAGGACGTGGCGCGCGTCATCTCCTGCTTCATGCCTGAAAAAGGCGTCACCTTCACCTCCGAAGAGCAGATGTACCCGCTCTTCCTCGACAACGCGCGCCGCAAAAAAACCAACCTCGTCCACGTCCAGCCCATCGAGGCCGACCTCATCCCGGTCGACCTGCTCCAGCGCCTCCCCTACCAGGAGCACCCGCGCAACGTCGCCCTCGTCCTCGAGCTCGCCGATTACTTCGAGATCGACCGTGAAAAGGCGCTCGTCGAGATCGCCGACCACGTCATCCTCGACCTCGGCGTCTTGAAGACGTATCCCACGGTCGAATACCGCGGACGCAAGCTCACCTTCTCCAATGGAATGAGCGCCAACGAGCGCGCCGGCTTCCTCTCCAACTGGACCCGCCTCGCCTACGACAAACACAACCCCGACGAGACCCCCGACCGGGCCACCTGCGCCGTCGTCAACAACCGCGCCGACCGCGTCGCCCGCTCCCGCGTCTTCGCCCAGATCTTCGTCGACGACGCCGGCTGCGACCATATCATCCTCATCAACACGAACCTCGGTGGCATGATGCAATTCATCACCGAGTCCCTCGACAGCTGGCTCGGGGGCACCCGCATCACCGCCGACGCCGACAAGGAAAAGGCCCTCGTCAAATTCGACGAGCTGCTCCGCCGCACCGGCACCCGATCGAGCGTCGAGGCCCTCGAAGACACGCTCCTCATCATGCTGAAATCCTTGCCGATGGAGGACGAGGACGCGCGCAAGATCGTGGAAGACGCCCGCCCGCTCTTCTCGGCGAGCCCCGAGGAGCTCGGCGCCGCGATCGAAAAAGCCTTGTCCGGAAAAACCTGTGGCGAGGGCAAGGACGACATCCGCCCCGACATCGCCCACCACACGGTCCGCTACGCCAAACGCCTGAAGATCCGCGACGACGCGAGGAAACGGGTCTCGGACGCGCTCGACCAGAAGGCGTGGGCCCAGGCCGACGACATCTTCCGCGCCGCCTACCGCGAGTTGTTCCTCGAACGCGTCGCCGTCCTCTGGAACTCTGGCTCCAGCGGAGATCAGGTCATCGATTTCATGGTGAAGCAGATCCCGCCCGGCATGGACGTGCGGATCATGGGCACGCAGAACATCAAGGGCACCGGGCTCGACTTCGTGTATCGATGGCTCTCGATGGACCGCGTCCGTCAGAACATCGAAAAGATGGAGACCACGCCGAGCGCGCGCGCCGAGGTGCTCACCTTCTTCATGTCGTACAGCGACTTTAGCCTGATCGATTGCCGCGAGGCCCTCGACGCGGTCAAACGCGCGAAGGTCTCGGACGATCCCGACTGGCAGCAACATTCCAATCTGATGAACGCCGCCTTCGAGCGCCTCTCCACCCTCGAGCGCGACAAGGTCCAGAAGCTCGCGGCGGTCGGCAAGGCGGGCCTCGGGCAACGCGTGCTCAACAAGGTCGAGCAGCTCTTCGACCACCTCGACTCGGTCCGCCGCACGAATACCGCCGCGACGGTCATGAACGACCTCTTCGCCGCGCGCGTCGGCCACGGCCAGGCCGCCATTCTCCTGCGCGACGTCACGGGCCGGTCGAAGGGCGGCTGGCTCTACAAGGACATGAAGAAATGGATTGCCAAGCAGGAAGCGCGATTCCCCTGGCTCAAGGGCAAGAGCGAGGAAAAGCAAAAGAAAGACGAAAAGAAGGGCGACGCCCCCGAGGGTGGGGACGGGCTCGCGCCGGCGGGTTGAGCTACCGCGCGTAGATCGTCGGCCCGTCGTCCCCCGGCAGCCACGCCTCCGAGATCACGAGAAAGGTCGTCGCCGACATCGACCCCTTGTAACCGAACTCCGCCCCGAGCCATTCGAATACGCGGCGGTCTCCGGGCCGCACCGGGAACACGATCTCCCCGCTGGCGGGAAACGGCGAGAAGGATTCGGCATCGACCTGCTCGAGCGCAATCGAAACCCCCGCGGGATTCCCGCCGATCTGCGCGATCTGCGCCGTGAACCCATCGCAGCGGATCCGCACCCATTCATGGATCTTCTGCGTCTTGCAACCGCCGACCAACGATCCCGGCGAAAACGAGACCGGCTCGCCCTCCCGATCCCAGTCAGCCTTCTTCGGCTGCGGCGTTTTCTCCTGCGAGAACGTGAGCGTCTGTTTCGCGGGCAAGCTCGGCCCCGACTCCGCGTCCCCGCCGTCTCCCGCGTCCGTCGCGCCCGCGTCGCCCTCCACGGCCGCGACGTTCATCGGCGGCGTCTCCTCCGCGCTCGCCCAGCCCGCGAAGAGCGCGCCGCCCGCGGACACCAGCGCGAGGCACATCGCCCCACCGGTGCAGCAAGAATCCGTTCGTCAGCCGATGCACGAGGTTCGGGCTCTCCGCGTGCCATCCATACGGCCCCTCGTACACCACCCGCCCCGCGAGCATCGGCGTCTGTCGCGCCACACCGCCATTCGTGTCGGACGCCGCGTCCCAGACGGGCACGTTCGCCGGACCCGCGAAGAAGTTCGCGCCTTGCCCCACGGACGTGCTCTCGTGCCAGACGTGCCCATCCTCCCTCCCGTCGGGATGGCACCCCGCGCAGCCCATTCCTCCGCTCGTCACCGGGTCCGTGCCATTGTAATAAAGCCGCCGGCCGAGCGCCGCCTGCGCGGGCAACGGCTCCTCCCCGAGCCGGATCAAGCGCTGCGGGCCCGCATCTT
>JANMGF010000292.1:0-3878 GCA_031374535.1 Polyangium sp. (in: bacteria) | reverse complement strand
AATAAAACGCCATCGGAGAGCTCGTCTGCTTGTCAAGAGATCCCTTCGTTTCGTCCTTCCTCTTTCGACAGGATGGAACGGAGCGTGGCTTCCGACACGTTCCGGCCCGTCACGACGTTGACCACCTTGGGCCGGAGCACGCCGGTCCGCCCGAGGTCGACCTTGCCCGCGAGGAGGGCGGCGACCGTGACGGCGGCCGATCCTTCGACGACGAGGCGCTCCTCGCGCAAAAAATGGCGCATGGCCTCCATGATCTCGGCCTCGGTGACCAGGACCATTTCGTCGAGGAAACGCCGGCAGAGGTCGAACGTGATCGATCCGGCCTCTATATTGCCCGACAAACCATCGGCCAGGCTCGGCAGCCCGTCGGCGTTCGTGAGGGCTCCCGCGGCGAGGCTCTTTTGCATGGCGGGGGAGGCTTCGCTTTGCACGCCGACGATCCGGGTGCGGGGCGCGATCGATTTCATGAAGAGCGCGATCCCCGCGGCGAGCCCGCCGCCGCCGACCGGGACGAGGACGAGGTCCGCCTCCGGGAGATCCGTGAGGATCTCCAGCCCGACCGTGCCCGCACCCGCGACGACGTCGGCGTCGTTGTACGGCGAGACGAACGTGAGCCCACGCTCGGCCTCGATCCGCCGGCCATCGGCCTCCGCGACGTCGTAATTGCCGAGGGAGACGATGAGCTCGACCGGGTAACGCCAGAGAGATTCAAGTTTGGCTGGTGAAACCGTGCGGGGCACGACGAGGGTCGCTCGTGCGGAGAGCGCGGAGGCGGCGTGGGCCAGGCCGAGGCCGTGATTTCCGGCGGAAGCGGAGACGAATCCGCGCCGAAAAGCGTCCGGCTGCTCGTCCCGCAGGCGCAGGAGCTTGTTCGCGGCGCCGCGCACCTTGAACGAGCCCGTGGGCTGGAAGAGCTCGAGCTTGTGGAAGATGTCGGCTGACATCAGGGCCGAGAGCGGGAGGCTCGGCTCGAGCGGGGTTTGCCTCACGAGGCCGCTCGGCACGAGCCTCTTCGCCGCGGCGAGCACGTGCCGTGGCGAGATCGGGGGGAGAGGTTCGTTCATGGGGAAAACAGGTTGTCAGGGCGCCGTGACGCCGAACTCACCGGGGGACGATCCCATCTCGAAGCGGAGCGCTCCGCCTTGCATGATGTCGCCGTGCAGGATCTCGGGTTTGTCGAGGGGGACGTCGTTCCAGGTGACGGATTTCACGTAGATGTTCTCGGCGGAGACCGCGGGCGCCTCGACGACGAGCGTGCCGCCCTTCACCACGATCTCCAGGCGGGGGAAAAACGGCGTCCCGATCACGTACCGATCCGTGCCGGCGATCGGATAAAACCCCGCGGCCGTGAAGAGATACCAGCACGAGAGCGTGCCGCCGTCGTCATTTCCGGCGAGCCCGCCGGGCGTATCCTTGTAATGGGTGTCCGCCACCCAGCGCAGATACTTTTGCGTGAGATCCGCGCGGCCGACCTGCGCGAAGCCGTACGCCGCGTGGATGCTCGGCTCGTTGCCGTGCCAGTAGGCGTTGCGCGGGGCCGCCGAGGCGAAGCTCTCCTCGATGGGGCGCTCTTCGAGGTCGGCGACGGATTCGTCGAAGAAACGCTCTAGCTTCTCGACGAACGGGATTTGCCCGCCGAGGAGCTCGGCGATACCGGGGATGTCGTGCTGGGCCCACAGGCTGTGCCAGCCGTTCGCCTCGGCGTAATGCTCGGAGAGCGCGTAAGGGTTGTAGGGATCCTCGACGAAGGCCCCGGCCTCGTCCCGGGCCCGGAGGAAGCCGGTCTTCGGATCGAAGAGGTTTCGGTGGTTTTTCGCCCGCGCCGCGAACATGGCAGCGTCGTCCGTCTTGCCGAGGGCGGCCGCGAAGAGGCCGAGGGCGAGATCGTTGTGCGCGTATTCGAGGGTGTGCGAGACCGAGCGGCTGATGTTCGAGGGCACATACCCCAGAAGCATGTACGGCACGACTTGATTGCGGCCGCCGCGCCCGCCGGGCGGTTCGGCGGAGTCCACGGCGGCGCGGCGGGCAATCGCGAATGCGGCCTCGGCGTCGAAATCCGTGATGCCCTTGATGTAGCTGTCCGCGAGCACGACGTCGGCGCTGGCCCCGAGCATGGTGCCCGCCTCGCCGGTGGCGATCGGCCATTTCGGGAAAAAACCCGAGATATTGGCCATCGCTTGAAGGGAAAGCACGGTGTCCCGGGCGGCCTCGGGCGCGACGAGGGAATAAAACGGGGTCACGGTGCGGTACGTGTCCCAGAGAGATTGATCGGTCAGGAAGGAAAAACCTTGGGCCTCGTGGAGCTCACCGCCATAGAGGTAACTGCCGTCGACGTCGCTCGACGCGGTGGGCATGAGGAAGGCCCGGTAAAGCGACGAATAAAAGATACGCCGCTCGGCCTCGGTGCCGCCCCAGATCTTCATCCGGCCGAGGAGATCGCCCCACGCCGCGGCCGTCTTCGCTCGTGTCCCGTCGAAGTCCCATTCCGGGATTTCGGCCAAGAGGTTCTCGCCGGCGTTTTCCAGCGAGACGAACGAGAGCCCGACTTTCAGCTCCACCGCCGCGTCCGCCCCGAGATCAAACGAAAGCGCGAAACCCACCTTCGTGCCGCTCGCCGTGAGCCCCTCGGACGGCGCGTCGCCGTTCGACCACACGCGGGAGGCTTTCCACGGCGACCGCGTCGCGGCCTCGAAAAAGACGTCGTAACCGCCGAAGCCGTTGGACATGCCGCCGACGTGGTGGAGCTTGCCGAAAATACGCTGCGCCGCGGGATCGAGGGTGAACTCGGCCTGCGTGACCTCGCCGCCGCTCAGGTGATGGTCGAGATCAAACACGAGGTGGCCTTCGGCCGTGCCCGCGGGATACCCGTGGCGGTGGTGAGCTCCGTGCCGCGTCGCCGTGAGCTCGCTGCGGATCGCGCCTCGATCGAGGGTGACGGCGTAATAGCCGGGCGAGGCCGTCTCGGTCGCCTTGTCGAAGTGTGATTCGTAGCCCGGGGCCTGGAAACGCGAATCCTCGAAGGCGTCGATGGGCATCACCCCGAGGACACCGTAATCGGTCGCGCCCGTGCCGTGCAGGTGCAGGTGGGAAAAGACCCGGACCTGATCGTCGCCGGCCCAGTAACCCGAGTAATGCAGGAAGTTGATGGTGTCGTAGGGGCCGCGGGTATCGGGACCGACCTTCGCGAGGCCAAAAGGCGCCGCCGCGCCGGGGAACGCGCTGCCATTGGCGAAGCCGAAGCCGCCGCTGCCGACCCGAGGATCGGCGTAGACCAGCGGATCCTGGACGACGACAGGGGGATCGATGGGGACCTCCTGCGGCTCGAGCGTGCAGCCCGTTCCGCCGAGGACGTTCGTCACCACGAACACGAGGAAGGGCGCCAGGGCCAGGCGCGGGCAGGGCAACGTGGACGAAGAGGAGGGGAGGTCGGTCCGTCGGAGGCTACGCTCGAAGCGAGGGCGCATACGCTGGGCTCCTGGGCGGCCGCGGGCGCGAGGAGGCGTAAAGGCGTGAGGTGGGCCGCCGCGTCGTGGAGATCGATGCGAGCACGAAGGGGCTACCGCAGTCAACACGGCCGATGGTGACGAGGTACGTTCGGCGCGCTTGCGGCATCCCGCGAGATCCCTTAGCGTGGATTTTGCTCTCGGTATGAATGACCTCATCGGCGGCCGATACCGGATCGAACGCAGGCTCGGCAAGGGCGGAATGGGGGCCGTGTACGAGGCGACCGATACGCAGAACGGCGCCCGCGTCGCGGTGAAGGTCGTGACCGCGGAGGTCGCGAAGAACGAGCTCTTGCTCGGGCGCTTCGAGCGCGAGGTGCGCGCGGCCCGGGGCCTCGACACGCCCCACGTCGTGCGCGCGATCGACGCGGGCCG
>JANMGF010000192.1:0-1010 GCA_031374535.1 Polyangium sp. (in: bacteria) | reverse complement strand
GGTTGCCTTCGGCGGCGGCGTGGTGGCATTCGTCGTAGATGACGAGCCCGATGTCACGGCCCGCGAGGAGGTCTTCCAGGCGCGCCTCGTGGAGCGAGCGGATCGAGGCGACGAGGACCTTGGCATCGCGTGGCGCGCGGCGCGCGGCTTGCTCCACGGCGACCGTGGCAACGCCGGCGAGGGCGCGGTGGATCTTGTCGCGGGCCTGCTCGACGAGCTCCTCCCGATGCGCGAGCACGAGGACGCCGCGGCGCGCGAGACGGGAAAGCTCGGCGAAGATGACGGTCTTGCCGGCGCCGGTCGGGAGGCAGACGACCATGCGGCGGACACCCGCGTGCCGGGCGGAGAGGACGGCGCTCACGGCTTCGCGCTGGTAGGGGCGGAGCGAGGGCGGCGGCGGTGTCGCGGGCGGGGGAGGGGTCATGCGGGGGTGGGGAGTTTAGCCGGTCACGCGGCGGACGTCGCTCGAAGTAGAAGCCACCCCACGAAATCCTCTACCATGCCCCCGCTTGCGTATCCTCTTTCATCCGCCTCTGCTTCGACCTCGCCCAGCGCGGCGCCGATCCCTCCCTCATCGAAGAGGGCGGGCGCGGGGGCGTCGGGGTGCAGCCGGGCGAGCTCCTCGACGGCCGCGCCGAGGACGATCTCCTCCAGGGCAGGGGGAAGAATTTTGTCGGGGGCGGGAGCGGGGGCGGGTCTGGGGCGGCTTGGCCCGGGGGAGCGGGTGGTGGTAGCGTGCCCACGTGACGCCCGAAGATCGACAGTTCCTCAAGGAAGCTTTCCAGGCCGTGGTGGATGCTCCGCTCGAAGCGGATGATCCGCGGTATGTGCCGCTGGGGGAGGCGCGGGGGGAAGATGTTGTCGAGCTTTTGGCGCGGGGGATTGAGTTTTCGCGCGGGGGGAGTGTACAGCTCGCGTCTGGGTTTCCGGGGACGGGGAGGACGACGGAGCTGAAGCGGTTGCAAAAGCGGCTGCTCGAACATGGGTACGCGGCGCAATTGGTTGACGAT
>JANMGF010000190.1:0-6517 GCA_031374535.1 Polyangium sp. (in: bacteria) | reverse complement strand
GCGGAGCCCGCCCCTAAGCAGCCGCCCCGCCCGGGGTGGAAGCAACGTACGCGCGGGCGCTGAAACGGCGAGGGGCGTCACGGGTCGAACCCCGTGACGCCCGTCGCTCACTGCTACATCACAGGCGTGCACCGCAATCTGCCCGGGCACCGTCCTGGAGGGAAACTCCCTCCGGGTGCGGGACGCGGGAAATTGGGACGTGGTGGTATCGGTCGTAGCCCTTTCGGGGGCTTGCGTTCGCGGATCATTACTTTCTTTCCGTAAGGAAAACGCGAAGACGCAACCCTCCCTTTGACCGCACGCGGGCGCGTGCTATCAACCGCTTATCCGGGGCTCAATTCGGATAAGGGCGGGTCGTGGGAGCGGTTACGCTTTCGCTGCTCGCCTTTTGCTTTAGCCAAAACTCACACTTTGTGTTGACACCGAGTGTTAGCAGATCTAACACTTGCGCAGACCCTAGGGCATCTTGCCTAGGGCAACATGTCCGTTCCGACCTTGCCGCGTCCTTTCATCGGGGCGAGTGGACATGTTCGTGCGCGCGTGACGCACGAGCAGTCACCACTTAGCGTGCGAAGACCCGACGCGCAAGATTCTCTTTCGAATCCGCACACTTACGGGTCTTTGCCCGGAAAAAGCCCCAGTTGTCGCGGCTTTGGACGCCAAGCGAACAGGTCAAGCTGCGTCCCCCGTGGCGGTAGCACCTCGCGCGGAGCGTCCCCCGTCCCGACCCTCGCCACGGGCGCCGCGGGCGGCGTAGGCGCCCTTGGGGCCTCGCTCGGCTTCCCCTTGCCCCCGGGCAGAGCGCGAAGCCATCCCTTGCCGTTCGGCAGCTCGCGCGCCGCAACCGGCTTCTCACCTGGGGCCGGGGCGGGCGGCGCGAGCTTCCTCGGCTCCGGGGCCGCGCAAGGCTCCGCGGCAAGGGCGCGCTCGACAAGTTCCCGCACGGACCAGACGTGATCCGTGAGGCCCGCCTCCATGGCCGGCGTCACCCGAAGGGACTCGTGCACGCGGCAGAAGTTGTACCAGGCGACGTGCAGGCTCACGGCGGCGCGGTGGTTCTCGATCTTCTTCGAGAAGCCGTTGCAGAGCCGCGTGAAGCGGCGGACGTGCATACGCACCGTGAGATTCGCGCGCTCGATGTGCGAGGTGGAAGCGCGGTCCAGGTTCGGCGCGCCGTGCGCGGTCTTCTTCGTGATGAACGGGTCTCGCGCGGGTTCGTAGCGGTGATCCGCCGGTCCCTCGCGTCGCCCCTTCTTCGTGTAGTTCTTCTGGATCACGGCATGGTCGACGGCGCCCCCGAAGCTCTGCCCGACCGCCACGGGGTAGCTCTGCCACCCGTCCGTCGAGATCTCCGGGATCGTCACGAGCCGAGCGCGGAGGTCCGCGACGAACGCCCGCGTGTTGGCCTCGTCCCGCTTCCCCACGCGGTAGGCGATCATGAGCTTCTTCGTCCGCGACATGGCGAGGTAGGCGTAAGCGTCGCCGAACTCGGGCGGATCCTCCGCGGTCAGCCGAGCCTGCTTCTTCTGCACGTAGGACCAGATCTCATCCAGCTCGATCTCGCGGATGTCGAGATCGCGCACCATGCCGTTGTGGAGCTGGTCGCATCCGTCGCCCATCCGGACGAGCGTCGAGAGGACCGTGGGGATCGAGACCTCCGTGAGCCGCGACGTCGAGCGCACGCTCGCGCCTTCCACCAGGTGGCGGACGACGTTCACGCGCTTGTCGAGCGGCAAGACGTTGGCCACGACGGAGCCCCGGCAAGGGCCGCCACGGGGGCCGCGTCACGCACCATGCGCGTCGTCGGCTCGACCGTTTCAGCGGCTCACTTGATGGGATGACTCTATCATGGTTCGCCGCGTTTTCGCGATTGTTCCGCATCGGGGTAGGACACGTATTGTCCTAGGTGACGGGGTTCGTCGCGGTACGCTTTGACGGCGAACGAAGCGTGATCCGAATGCAAGCGCAACGTGCACAAGGTCGGACGATACTGGTCCGCGGCGGATGTTCAGGAGGGAGACTCGCCCACCTCGCCAGACATCATCGGGGGCTCGACCGGAGGGGCCGCGCGTTCGTCCGGCCGAACCGGCTGATCAAGTTTGATCAGGACCGGCGGACAGCCCCCGCGGGGTCCGGGGCAGAGCCCCGGCGCGGCGGCTTTGCTATGAGACCCATGCTCAGGCCTCCGAAACGTCATCACCACGCATACGCTTCGGGCGCGGCGCCGCCGGGGCCGGGGAAGATATCGTCGAGTTTCTTCAGCGTCGCCTCGTCGAGCTTCAGATCGAGCGCGCGGACCGTGCCGTCGAGCTGCTCGATCGTGCGAGGTCCAATGATCGGCCCGGTCACGGCGGGCTGCGCGAGGAGCCACGCGAGGCCCACGTCGGCGGCCTCGTACCCGAGATCGGCCGAAAGCGCCTCGAATCGCTCGAGTTTTTCGCGGTACTTTTCGAGGTTTTTCTGCGCGAACTCGGTCGCGAGCCGCCCTTCCTTGGCTTTCTTCAGGGCGCCTCCGAGGATACCGCCCTTGAGTGGGCTCCACGGGATGAGGCCGAGCCCGTAATGCTGGCAGGCCGGGATGACCTCGAGCTCGATCGTGCGGTCGATCAAATTGTAGAGGCTCTGCTCGGAGACGAGGCCCAGGAAATGGCGCGATTTCGCCGCTTCGTTGGCCTGCGCGATGTGCCAGCCCGCGAAGTTCGACGAGCCCACGTAGATCACCTTGCCCTGCTGGACGAGGACCTCCATCGCTTGCCAGATCTCGTCCCAGGGTGCGTCGCGGTCGACGTGGTGCATCTGGTAGAGGTCGATGTGGTCGGTCTGCATCCGCCGGAGGGACTGCTCGCATGCCTCGCGGATATGCAGGGCCGAGAGGCGCGAGGTATTCGGCCAGTCGCCCATGCCGCCGTAGGCCTTGGTCGCGATGACCGTCTTTTCGCGCCGGCCGCCGCCCTGGGCAAACCAGCGTCCGAGGATCAGCTCCGTCCAGCCCTCTCCCTTCTTCCAGCCGTACACGTTGGCCGTGTCGAAGAAGTTGATCCCGTGCTCGTGGGCGCGGTCCATGATGCGGAACGAGTCCGCTTCGCTCGTCTGGGGGCCGAAGTTCATCGTGCCGAGGCAGAGACGGCTGACCTTGAGGGCCGTGCGGCCGAGTCGTGTGTATTGCATGCCGCGGCAAGATAGCCGGTGTGGGCGCGCGTGTCACCCGGGCACTTCTAATGCTCGTGATCGCGCGAGGACTGCCGCAAGGCCCTGGGCCGTGCCGCGCTGCGGCATGCGGCGATTCGTTGCGAGGTTCCTGGACGAACCATCGGGACGGAGGCGTCGAAACCAGGCTTCCCTGTTGAAACTGCGTGCTCGCCTCTGGACGTGCGTGTATCGTCCCAGACCGTACCTCGAACCGGAAACGGGAGCATCGACGATGCGCATGAACCGAAGGCAATTCATCGAGATGGGGGCTTCGAGCGTCGCGGCGGCCTCGGCGAGCGGATTTCTGCTCGGGTGCGCGGGGCAGGCGCTCGAGAAGCCCACGACGGCGGCCGTCGTTCCTTCGGCCGACGCGCCGAGGGTCTCGTATTTTGGTCGGTTTGGCGTGGACGAGGGGATGATCCGGGACGGCATCGCGGAGGCGCTCTCGCGCGGCGGCGATCACGCGGACCTCTTCTTCCAGCACCGCGTCTCCAATGGATTGCAGCTGGAGGACGGCGAGGTGAACCGCGCGTATACGCGGGTCGAGCTCGGCGTCGGCGTGCGTGTGGTGCGCGGCGATCAGACGGGGTACGCGTACACGGAGGAGCTCACGCGCGAGGCCATCCAGCGCGCGGCGCGCACGGCAGCGGCGGTCGCGGACGGTCCGGCGCGCCCGGGGCCCACGGCGCTCGCGGTCGGGGCGGCGCTTCCGCAAAGGTATACGCTCGACGTGCCCTGGGACGGCATCAAGCCCACGCAGAAGCTCCCGATCCTGGATGGCGTCAACGCGGCGATCTTCAAGATGGATGGACGCGTCAAGAAGGTGAGCGTCTTCTTTGCGGACGAGGCGAGCGTGATCCTCATCGCCGACAGCCAGGGGCGGCTCGTCGAGGATCTCCAGCCGATGACGATGCTCTACGTCTCGTGTGTCGCCGAGCAGGGCGGCCGGAAGGAGACGAACGGCTACAACGTCGCGGGCCGCCGCGGGATCGATTTTTATTCGGCCGAGGTCGTGGGTCGCGTCGTGCGCGAAGCGGTCTCGCGGACGACGGTGCTCTTCGACGCGGTGCCGGCGCCCGCGGGCGAGATGCAAGTCGTGCTCGCGGCCGGCTCCTCGGGCATCCTCTTGCACGAGGCGATAGGCCACGGGATGGAGGCCGATTTCAATCGGAAAGGCGTCTCGATCTACGCGGACAAGATCGGCAAGCCCGTGGCCAAACCGTTCGTCAGCATCGTCGACGACGCGGCCCAGCCGAACGCGCGTGGCGCGATCAACGTCGACGACGAGGGCAACCCGGCCGGCACGACGACGCTGGTCGATCGGGGCGTCCTGGCGACGTACATGCACGACTCCATCTCGGCGAAACACTACGGCCTGAAGCCGACGGGCAACGGGCGGCGCCAGAGCTACCAGCACGCGCCGATGCCCCGCATGCGCGCGACGTACATGCTCCCGGGGCCCCACGAGCACGACGAGATCGTGGCCTCGGTCAAGCGTGGTATTTATTGCCAGAGCTTCTCGAACGGCGAGGTCCAGATCGGCGCCGGGGATTTCACGTTTTACGTAAAAAACGGCTTCCTCATCGAGGACGGCAAGCTCGGGCGGCCGATCAAGGACGTGAACATCATCGGCAACGGGCCCCGCGTGCTCGAGCGGATCGACATGGTGGGCCGTGACCTCGTCATCGACGAGGGCGGCTGGACCTGCGGCAAGGACGTGCAAAGCGTGCCCGTCTCGCAGGGCATTCCCACGGTACGTGTCTCGTCGATCACGGTAGGGGGTCAGGGTGGGAAGGGCTGAGGGGTTGTCATGACGAACCAAGCCATGCTGGAGATCGCCAGGGGCGCCGTTTCCCTGGCCAAACAGAAGGGCGCCGCCGAGGTCGCGGCCGTCGGGCGGGTCGAGCGCCAGGTCGACGTCACCTGGCGGGACGGCAGGCTCGAGAAGATCACCGAGGCGACGAGCCGCGCGCTCGAGGTCCGGCTTTACGTCGACGGAAGGTTCTCGACGTGCTCGACGAGTGATCTGCGCGCCGAGGGGCTCGCGTCCTTCCTCGAAAACGCCGTCGCGCTCACCCGCACGCTGGCGAAGGATCCGCACCGGAGCCTGCCGGAGCCTGCGCTGTACGCGAAAACGACGCCGGAGGGCCTCTCGATCGCCGATCCGCGGATCGAGAGCTTCACGGCGATCGATCTACGCCGCACGGCGCAGAGCCTCGAAGAAGCAGCGCGGTCCGTGAAGGGCAGCGAGGCGATCCTGAGCGTCACGACGAACGCGAGCCATTCGTGGTCCGAAAAGACGTATGTGTTTTCGAATGGGCTCGAGGGGAGCTACGCGAACACGGAGTTCTCGACCAGCGCCGACGTGAGCATCAAGGACAACGACGACCGCCGGCCCGAGGAGTCCGATTACGCGGTCGCGCGGTTTCACGCCGACCTGCCCGACGCCGCGTCCGTGGGCCGCCGCGCGACCGAACGCGCCCTCGCGCGGCGGGGCGCGAAGAAGATCGCCTCGGCCGTGATGCCGGTGATCCTCGACAACCGCGCCGCGGGTCGCTTCGTGGGGTACGTGCTCCGCCCCCTCTCCGGCGCCGCGCTCCAGCAGAAGCGCTCGTACCTCGAAGGGCTCGTGGGCAAATCGTTCGGGAGTGACAAACTCGATTTCGCGGACGACCCGCTCCTTCCGAAGGGGCTCGGCACGCGGCCCTTCGATGGCGAGGGCCTCGCGGCGCGTCGTTTGCCCATCTTCGAGAAGGGCGTCCTCCGCAACCATTACATCGACACGTATTACGGCAAGAAGCTCGGCATGGCGCCGACGACGGGCGGATCGTCGAACATCGCCTGGAAGCTCGGCGACAAGACGCAGGCCGCGCTCTTGCTCGACGTGAAGGAGGGCATCCTCGTCACGTCGTTCATCGGGGGAAACTCGAACGACACGACGGGCGATTTTTCGGTCGGCGTGCAAGGGTTTCTGATCCGCGGAGGCAAGCTCACCGAGCCCTTCACCGAGCTGAACGTGTCCGGGCGCCACGTCGACTTATGGAAACGCCTCGTCGCCGTGGGCAACGACCCCTTCGTCCATTCCTCGGGCCGCACCCCGACGCTCGTCTTCGACGCCATGCAGGTCGCGGGGACCTGAGAGGATGTACCTCAGGCGTTGTCGACAAACAGGGCCTCACCCCCCAACCCCCTCTCCGCGCGGCGGATGAGCATGGTTGTCCTTTGGGAGGCGCTTCGCTGGGGCTTTGCCCCAGGCCCCACCGGGGCTATCCGCCCCTGGACCCGGACCAGCGCAGGCGCTGGACCTTGGGCGATGAACTGCGCAATG
>JANMGF010000080.1:0-1488 GCA_031374535.1 Polyangium sp. (in: bacteria) | reverse complement strand
ACGGAGCGCAGCCAGCTCCTCCGCGAGGCTCGCGGCTCCCTCCACAGCTTTGGGCGTACGTTTCGCCGGACGCTCGGCAGGCGACGTCGTCGTGGGCAGGCTCTCCACCGCGATCGGCGGCGCCTCGCCCACCGTCACCGTTTCGACCTCCGGAGGCTTTTCCGCGGGTGTCTCCTCGACGACCGGGAACCGTCGCTCGCGCAGGGCAGGCGATAGCCGGCTCGCCCCGACCCGGACGCCCCCGCCGTCGCCTGCGAAGACGCTCACCGCGACCCCGATCCCCAGCGCCGAGACGCCGATCCCGATCGCCAGCCCCTTCGCCAAGACGCCCTGCACGAGCCCCTTCGTCGCCAGGCTCTTCGTCCCCGCCGAGGCCACCTTCGTCGCGGCGATCGTGGAGAGCCCCGCCGCGGCGCCGATGAGCCGTGCTTTGCGCTCGCGGGCCCGCTCTGGGTCGAGCGTGCGGGCCGAGCGGAGTAACTCCGCCCCCAGATCGTCTCCCTCGACGAGTCGCTCGGGATCCGTCATCGGATGCTCCCTTTCTTGCGTGCCGCGATCCGCGCGAGCCCTGCCTGAAAAAGCTCGCGGCCTCGACGCAGCCGGGACGCGGCCGTCCCCAGCGGGATCCCCAGCAGGGTGGCGATCTCCGGGACCCTCATCTCCTCGAGCTCGAAGAGGACGAAGACCGCGCGTACATCGAGCGGCAACGTCTCCAGCACCTCGTCGAGCAAGGCGCGGGCGCGGCGCTGGGCGACGAGCTCCTCGGCGTCGGGGCCTGGTTCTGCCGGCTCGGCGTGGTGACCTGGCTCCGCCTCTTGCTCCAGCGGCACCTCGCTCCGGCGCCGCCGCGTTCGCCGCGCGTGTTTGGCCACGCGCATCGCCGTCCCGAAGAGGAAGGCCCGCTCGCTGCCGAGGGTGATCTCCTCGAGCCGCCGGCTCGCCACGATGAAGACCTGTTGCACGGCGTCATCCACATCCGCATCCGGCACCCCGAGGCGCCTCACCGACCTCCACACGAACTCGAAATGTTCGTCGCGCATGCCGCGAAAGCGCGCGGCGGCCGGCCCTTGGGCCGGGGCGACTTGCAAGGAGGACGTGAGGGGCCACTCGACCCTCTCGCCGCCGTCCTGCGTGGTGCCCAGGGTCGTCACGTCCCCCCCATGTCTCGAACCCGGCGTTTCGATCACCCAAAACGCGGGCCCCGCCTGCCCCGTGGTTTCCTTCACCAGAAGACCCACCCCACGCCCAGCCCGCCGAACCCCCCAAGCGCCGGCGTCGCGTGGATCTCCCGGCGGGGGTCCTCGAAGCCGAAGACCTCGCGGAGGAGCGGCAGGACGAGCCCGCCCTCGGCTTCGAGCGTGAGCTGTGGCAGGGGGCGCCCCTGAAGCCGCCCGGCGAGGCTCATGGCGAGCCAGGGCCTCGTCGCCGTCTGGGGATTCTCGATGGAGACACCTTCGCCCTGGAGCGCGCCGACATCGAGGCCCGCGC
>JANMGF010000068.1:0-9905 GCA_031374535.1 Polyangium sp. (in: bacteria) | reverse complement strand
TCAGGCGGATCAGCATGGTCCCGAGGACACGGAAGAGCCTCCCCGCGATCTTTCGCACGCGGTCGAATGGTACGGTCAGGACGTATACCACGGCGAGGATCACCGTCGACAGCGTGACGACGGCGAGGATCTCGAACCAGTTCCAGAGGGAAACGAGCTTGGCCTTCATACGACGAAGGTCCATCTTTACCCCAGCGCAGGAAAGTCGGCAAGGAAAGCTCAGCGCCCTTCTCCACGACGCAATGCATGAAGCGCCGCGTGTGAGGCAATCGTGACCGGTTCCTGACGGAACTGGGATTGAAATCTCACAATCGCTACGGCGAGGACACACGCTCGCTCCCCTCCGCCGTCCCCACACGATTTTTACGATGGGCTTGCACGTGCTCGCGGCGCGCTGAAACGACGGAGACCTGTTGACAGGCGCGTGGGGACTGTGCCGGGGGGGCGGGGCGGGCTGTAACGTTCGTACGAGAGCCCGTTACAGACGTGCAATCAATGCATGAAGAATGCCCCCCCATCGAAGCAATGGGAGGGGCGAGCGAGCAAGCCGAACGATTACTTCTTGCCGCCCTTGCCGCCGCTGCTGCCGCCGCTGCTCTTCGCGCTGCCGCCGCTCGACTTCGAGCTGCTGCCGCCGCTCTTCGAATCGCCGCCGCTGCTCTTGCCGCCGCCGCCGCCGCGGATGTCGCTGCTGCCGCTCTTCGAGCTGCCGCCGCTGCTCTTGCCGCTGCCGCTGTCCTTCGAGCCACCCCTGTCATTGCCCGACTTCGAATCGTGGCGGTCGCGATCGTCGCCGCCCTTCCCCTTGCTGCTGCCAGGGTGCCGGTCGTCATCCGACTTGAAGCCGCCGCTGTCGCGGGCAAACGTGCCGTCCTGCCCGAAGTGCCGGCCGTTGTTGCCCTTCTTCCGGTCGTCGTCGTCGCCGTCGAACTTCGCCTTCACGTGCGTGCGTCCGTAGACGTCGACGCCGCTGTCGAAGCCGCCCCGGAGGCCGAAGCGAATCCGCGGCGCAGTCGCGATCTTGATGGTGGCGCTCGGGGCGTAGATCCGAATCCCCGGGCGATACCCCCAGATCGCGGCATGCGTCCGGCTGCCGATGCTGAGCGAAGCCGTGATCCGCAGCGGATTGACCACCGCCCCGGCCCCGAGCCTCGCCGTGAAAAAGAAGCCCGACGGTTCGGGCGCGAAATGGACGAACGTGGTCTTCTCGGCGACGAAACCCATCCGCAACTTCCGCGACTCGAGCCGCACGGGCCGCATGTTGACGTCGAGCACGTAGACGCGCGTCTCGCCCGTATCCACGTCCGCGACCATCTCCAGCCGGTCTTCACCGACGACCTGGATCGTGCCGCCATGCGGGCCGACCGTCTCGTCGGGCAGCTTCGCCTCGGCCGTCACCTTCGCGCTGGTGACGAGCGCCGCCGTGCCGCCCACGGGCACGTGCATCACGCCGCTCCAGGGTTTGCCCGAGACCGTCAGCGTGTAGTTGACCTCGGTCAGGTCCGCCTCGAGCTTCGGCCCGGCCGCGACGAGCAAGCCCGTCTTCACGTCCATGACCAGCGGCACCGTCCTCGGCTCGGCGTCGCCCTCGACCTTGTACACGAGCGTACCGCCGACATCCTGCTTGATACGTGCGCCGGTGCTGGCCGTCACCGCGGCCTTCACCTGGCCGTCGGTATCGATCCGCCAGGCGACCGATCCCTCGTCGTGCTCCTCGACCAGCGCCTCCGCCCCGAGCTCCGCGTTGACGGCCATCTCGGCTTCGACCCCGACCGTGGGAGCCGGAGCCTCGCTGCTGCTGCACGCCGACGCGAACACGAGAGCCAAAGTCACAAGCGATGCATGAGCGAAACGGGTCATGAGTTTCCTCCGTCTTTCACTCACTGCATACACCGCGCCGCATACGAGGATCACGAAAAAGCGTCTGGTTTCGAGAAAAAGACGCGGATTCGGCACGTTTCCGACGTCGCTATGGTCAGGCAATGTACCAGTCACCGAGACCAACCACGCAATCATCTTTGCAGGACGGACGTTTTATGGAAAAGTCGACGAAGACAATGAATGCGCAGCAATGGCGCCCGTCTACGTCCTCTTCGTCGCGCCTCGCGCGAGGCAAACGGCGTGCGAGTTTAGGCGCCGATGACGACCCAAGCCTCTCCCTCCCTCACCGCCATCGTCCTCGCCGCCGGGCAGGGCACGCGCATGAAGAGCGCGCGGCCCAAGGTGCTCCACGAGCTCTGCGGCCGGCCGATGGTCGACTACGTGGTCGATGCGGCGCTCGCGGCGGGGTGCGGGGACGTCGTGGTCGTCGTGGGGTATGGCCGGGACGAGCTCGGCGCGCACCTCGCCGCGACGTACGGCGATCGCGTGCGGACGGCGGTGCAAGAGGCGCAACGCGGGACGGGAGACGCGGTGCGGGCCGCCTTGCCGGCGCTGGATCCGGGGGCCGCACGGGTGCTCGTGCTTTGTGGCGATACGCCGCTGCTCGATCCGGCCGAGCTCGTGCGCCTGGCGGCGTCGATCGAGGCGGGCGCGCCGGTCGCGATGCTCACGGCGGTGACGGAGGATCCGACGGGGTACGGGCGCGTTTTGCGGGACGCGGAGGGCCGGATCCAGGCGGTGCGCGAGCAACGCGACGCGACGGAGGAGGAGCTTCGCGTGCGCGAGGTGAATACGGGCGTGTACGTCGCGCGGTCAGGCTTTTTGCGGGAGTCGGTCGCGGGGCTTTTGCCGAACAACGCGCAGGGAGAGCTTTACCTCACGGATATCGTGGCCGTCGCGGCGAAAGCGGGCGGGGCCTTGTCGGTGCAGGCCAAAAGCGCGGCGGCGCTCGTGGGGGTGAATGATCGGGCGCAGCTCGCCGCGGCGGAGGAGATCCTGTACGGGCGCATCGCAGACCGGATCCGGCGGGCGGGCGCGACGGTGCGGGCGACGGCGCGCATCGACGCGACGGTCGTGGTGGAGCCGGACGCGGTGATCGAGCATCACGTGGTGCTGCGGGGGAAAACGCAGATCGGGGCGAATGCGCGGATCGACGTGGGGTCGGTCTTGACGAACGTGGTCGTAGCGGCCTCGGCCCTGGTGAAGCCGTATTCGATCGCGAATGACTCGTTCATCGGCGAAAAAGCACAGATTGGTCCCTTTTCGCACCTGCGCCCCGAGAGCCGGATCGAGGCCGAGGCGCACATTGGCAATTTCGTCGAGACGAAGAAGACCATCGTCCGCCGCGGGGCCAAGGCCAATCACCTCGCTTATCTCGGAGACGGCGACGTGGGCGAGGGCGCCAACATCGGCGCGGGGACCATTTTCTGCAATTACGACGGGTTCAAGAAGCACCGCACCGTGATCGGGGCCGGAGCGTTCATCGGCAGCGATTCGCAGATCGTCGCGCCCGTGCGTATCGGCGTGGGCGCATACGTGGCGACGGGGACGACGGTCACGCGCGACGTGCCGGACGACGCGCTCGCCATTGCAAGGTTGAAGCAGGAAAACAAAGAAGGGTATGCCTCGCGGATGAAGGCGAGGCTCAAGGCGGGGTCGATGAAGAAGGAGCCCTCGGGCGGCTGAGCCTCACGTGGGTGAATCGGGCGGACGAGCGCCGCCCGCATTCACTCGGCGTCGACGCCCTCGCAACGGGACGTATCCTCATTCGCGGGCGTATCGAACGCCGGGAGCGAGTGTCCCATCCGCAGGCGTTTCGCCTCGAGGTAGGGCTGGCTGAAGGGGTTCGACCCGACGACCGAAGGCGCGCGTGATTCGACCCGGGTGCCAAGCTGCCGGAGCGCCTGCACCTTGAGCGGGTTGTTCGTCATGAGCTGGATCGAGGCGACGCCGAGGTGCTCGAGCATGGCCGCGGCCGGCGCATAATCACGCGCGTCGTCCGGGAGACCAAGCAGGCGATTGGCGTCCACGGTGTCGTGCCCGCGCGACTGGAGGTCGTACGCGCGAATCTTGTTGGAGAGCCCGATGCCCCGGCCCTCCTGGCGCAAATAAACGATGACGCCCTGCCCACGTCGCCCGATCTCGGCCTGCGCCGCCTCGAGCTGGCCACGGCAGTCACACTTCAAAGAGCCGAAGACCTCGCTCGTCAGGCATTCCGAGTGCACACGGACGAGCACGGACGAACGCCCCTGGACATCGCCCATCACGAGCGCCACGTGGTCCGGAGAAAGGCCGCTCCCGGCAGCCTGCTCGCCGCACCGAAACACGATCATCTCGAACAAACCGGTCTGCGTCGGCACGGGGGCCTTCGCCAGAATCTCGAGCCGAGGCCGTATCACCACATCGGGGACGTACATCTCGCTCTCCTCTGCGTTTGCGTTGGGTACCTGCGTGGATGTGTATAGCACCCCCCGGTCGATCCCTGGTCCCCGGGATCTACGGGGCATACTTACGTAGCGTACGGCCCTGGGTGTGACAAGGTCGGGGGCGACCGTACGCCGGGGTCCGGAAAGACAAACCGGCGCGCTGGCCGCGTGCACGCCGAGAAATCAAGCTCCGCCGTCGAGCAAGTTCCCGACCCCCGACACCGCCCCGTGACCACCGCGCCCCCCGTTCGCCACGAAGAAGCGCCCCCGAAGAAGCTGCCGGCCACGGTGATCGCGCTGGGCTGGGTGTCGCTGCTGACAGACGCGGCCTCGGACATGATTTACCCGCTCGTGCCGGAGCTGTTGCGGCAGATCGGCGGCGGAGCGCTCTGGCTCGGGTGGTTCGAGGGGATCGCCGAGCTCGTGGCGACGTCGCTGAAGCTCGTGTCGGGGCGCCTGAGCGACGAACCACGGAGGCGCAAACCACTCATCGCGCTCGGGTACGGCCTCGCCGCGTTGACACGTCCGCTGTTCGCGGTCGTGAGCTCGCCTCTGCATGCCGTGGTCATCCGCGCGATCGATCGTGTGGGAAAGGGCATGCGCGGGCCGCCGCGCGACGCGATGGTGGCGGGCGCCGTGCCGGCCGAGCAACGCGGGCACGCGTTCGGCTTCCATCGGATGATGGACAATTTCGGCGGGGTCCTCGGCCCGATCCTGGCCTTCGTGTTGATGTGGCTGCTGCATTTGCCGCTGCGCACGGTCTTCGCGCTGGCCGTGGTGCCAGGGCTCGCCGCGGTCGTGGTGGTGCTGCTTTTCGTGCGGGATCCGTCGCTCGTGGCGGAGGGGGCAGAGGCACCGGCGCTCGCACGCGCGCGAGAAGAAGAAGAGCCCTCCGAGAGGCCGAAGATCCCGGCCGGGGCGTGGCGTTATCTCGCCGCGTTGTTCGTGTTTTCGCTGGCGTGCTCGGGGGATCTTTTCCTCCTGCGACGGCTGACGGATCTCGGCCTCGCGCCCGCGTTCGTGCCGCTCGTATGGATCTCGCTCCAGCTCGGCAAAGGGCTGCTCAACGTGCCGGGAGGGCGGGCTTCGGACCGGTACGGCAGAAAGCGCGTGCTCGCGTTGTCGTGGGTGCTTTACGGGGTCACGTACGTGGGGTTCGGGTTCGCCCCGTCGTGGGCGGTCGCCTGGATGTGGCTGGGGCTCTACGCGGCGCACTACGGCCTCGCCGAGGGTGGGCAACGCGCGCTGCTCGCCGAGCTCGTCCCCGCGTCGATCCGCGGCCGCGCCTATGGCTACCAGCTGGCGATCGAGGGCGGCGCGGTGCTCCTGGCAAACGTGCTCTTCGGGTTCGCATACGAACGCGCCTCCGCGCCCGTCGCGTTTGCTGGAGCGGGCGCCATCGCGCTCGTGGGCGCCGTCCTGCTCGTGATCCTCGTCCCGTCCCCTGCCCTGCCTGCGGCGAAGACCGCCGCATGAGCCACGCTTCTCGGATCGGCTAGTCCGACGCCGACGAGAGCAGCGCCTTCAGCACGTGCCGCGGGTAGCGCTGTTCGCTCTCGCTGAGCCCGTCTTTCGCCTCGGCGACGAGCGTCCAGAAGACCACGTTCACCACGGTCTCCAGCATGCGGCGGAGCTTCGCGGCCTCGGGATCCAGCGTCTCGGTGCAGATCGCGCGGGCGAGATGACCGAGCGCGCGCTCGACCTGGGTGTTCTCCTCTTCGCTCGCGAGTCCCACGACGCCCAGCGACGACTCTTCGTCCGGCGCGAGCCTGAGCGGGAAACACAGGATCCACCGGTAGTTTCGCGCGAAGAGGCGGTGATGGTCGGGGCTCGGCTGGTAGATGATGCTCGTCGTCGCGTTCGCGTCGCGATGCCAGGCCGCCGTCTTGTTGAAGCGGAAGGCGTGGCCCGCGACGCCGCTGCCGCACGCGAAACGTGCCGCCCAGGACTGAGGCCAGAACTGGCCGAACGCGGGGCAAAGCATGCGCAAGGTGGTGTCCCAGATCATGCCCATCCACGAGCCACGCTCGCCGAGCAGGCCCCGCGAGATCGGCGCGGTCTGCGCGCCCCAGGGCGAGGCCGTGGCGATCTTCAGGATCGCCGTGCCCACGGCCTCCGTGAGTTTCGTCGCGAGCGATTGGCTCGACATGGGTTTGCCGCAGCAACGTTCGAGCAGCGCGCGCGCCGTCCACTTCGCGGCCTCGGGGTACTCCTTGCCCAGGCCCCCGGGACGATAGGCGAGCGCGTACCGATACCCCACGATCGGCCCTGGGACCTTGAGCTCCACGTGCGCCTTGCCCACGATGAAGTGCGAGCGGCAGCGCTCCTGCTCGAACTCGACGGGCTCCCAGCGCTCCTCGCCGAACTGCTCGTAGAGCCGCTCGACCATGGGATACGCGTCCTCGATCGTGGCGCCCGAGCTCTCGGCGAAGACCAGCGCGAGCGTGAGGTGATCGGACTCGAAACGGACGACGTGCGAGCGGACGTCGTAGCCGTCGATCAAGTTGGGGTACCAACGATCTCGTTTCTCGAGGAGGTTCAGCTCGGCCTGCGTGAGCGCGACGGCGTTCGAGAGGTGGTAACTCCACGTGAGATAACGCTCGGTCTTGTCGGCGCCCTGGAGCATGTAACGAACGCGCCCGTCGCCGAGCGGCTCTTCCTTCACCTCGCGACGGCCACGCCACGTGGTCGCGCGGGGCTCGGCCTGGACGTTGTTGTAGGGCGGTTCGAGCATGCCGATCGGGGTCTCGACGGGGGCCACGAAGTCACGCAGCTCCACCTCGACGAGCGCGATGCCGTCGTCCCCGACGGTCCAGATCCGCGTGTGCTCGCGGGCCTTCACGAAGCGCTCGGCCTGCGCGACGGGCTCCCAGTTCACCTCGAAGTACTTGCGTTTCGGCTCGAGCGCGTACTCGCCCGCCTCGCCGTCGCGCTCGTACACCTCGACGCTGACCGTGCTCGGGCTGAGCCGCACGACGGAGAACTGGTTGCCCACGGCGCCAGGGCGTTCGTGCGCGGCGGAGCCGAGGGAGCCGGTCGAGATGATGACGAAGCGGCTCTTGAAGAGCTCGACGAGCTTCGAGCTCTCCTGGTGCGTGTGTCCGTGGAAGCCGATGCGGAAGCCCGCGGCGTAGAGCGTGCCGACGTCCTGCAAGGTGAGGTAGTCGGGGCGTCCGCGCTCGCTCGTGAAGCCGTGGTGCCAGACGGCGACGCGGAGCGTGTCGCGATCGAGGGCGTTGGCGAAGTCGCGCGCGGCGGAGACGGCGCGCGTCGAGACGCAGGCGCCGGTCCAGTATTTATCGTTCCGGTGGCACGAGTTGAAGCCGAAGAAGGCGACCTTCTCCGTGGGGAAGACGTGCGCGGACCAGTGCTCGCGTTCGTTGGGGTCGAGCAGATCGAAGGTGCGGCCCCGGCCACCCAAGGACTCGCCGTAGAAGCGGTCGAAGAAGCGCTGCACGTTCGTGAAGCGCTTGTTGTACTCGGCGGCGGCGCGGAGCTTGATGAGGTCGAGGTGACCGTAGCGCCCCACGTCGATGCGCAGCTCCGAGAGGTCGGGCGAACGCTTGAGGCGCTGCATGTCCTGCTCGAGGAGATCGAAGTCGTGGGCGGTGCGGAGCGACGTGACGCGCACGGGCTCGCCGATGTCCGCGGACCAATCGACGTCGTGGTTGCCCGGGACGAACACCACGCGCGCACGGTCGCGGCCCTCGACGAGCGGAAGGAGTCGATGCTCCGCGAACTCGAGCAGCTCGTCGTACTCGTCGGCGCTGCCGCGTTGCGTGAGATCGCCGCTGACGATGATGAAGTCGAAGGGCGCGGGGTGGATGGTCCCAAGCGCCTGCGCGGGGTGCATCCACACGTCGTCGAGCGTTTGCCCGGGCTCGGTGACGTGAAGATCCGAGAGGTGGAGGATGTACATTCGGTCCCAGCGCTACGTTGACGCGCGGACCGCTCTCGGGGATCTAGCGGCCGCTTGCAGTGCGTCGCCTCGAGGTCGAGGCGGAGGAAGAAGGCACGGACTCAGCGAGTGCGTTGGGAGAGAAGGAGGCTGACATGAGCTCCTTCGTGTAGCGGATGGCCTGCATGGCCACGGCGCGATCGATGACGAAAGGTTCACGGACGAGGACCACTGCATCTTGAAACGCCGCTTCGCGAGGGGCAACAGCGACGGCAGGGGCGTTCGGTCGGATCTTGGCGCTCATCGATCATCTCCCCAAAAGCCGATAACTACAGGAGTTCCCAGATTTCGAGAGCCTGGGAGGAAACGTTTGCCCCGACGCCGCGTGCGCAGTTCGCGATCATCCCTCGGATCGCGTTTGCGTGGCTCGCTTGGCCCCCGGCGGTCGGCATGCGCCAATCCTACACGATGTGCAGAAGAAGCAAGCCCACTGCGAAGCAGCTTGTGCACGTTCGTGTCGCCCGCGGCGAACCCCGCACCGTCCCGGTCGCGGAATGTTCCTTGCAAAGCCTGGCATGAACTCATCTTCCGAGGCGCTCCTAAAGCCCAACCCCGGCAACGGCAACAGTCACGATCGAACTTTCTATCAGGACGGTGGAGGACGAGCCAGACGACGGCGGTCGGTGGAGTTTCCACCGGGGAGCGCGCTCGTCAAGCGTGAGGCGGGGGCGGGATCGGCTCGCCGAGGGGCGGCGTGGAAGCGCGACGGAAACGCGCGACGCGGGCGGAGGCGCGGTCGGCGACGATGTAAAACGCCGGCACGACGAGGAGGCTCAAGCCCGTGGAGATCACGAGGCCGCCGATGACCGCGATGGCCATGGGCGCGCGCACCTCGCTGCCCTCGCCGAGCGCGAGCGCCGAAGGGACGGCGGCCATCAACGTCGCGACCGATGTCATCAGGATGGGCCGGAGACGAACCGGCCCCGCCTCGAGCATCGCGTCGAAGGCGTTCTTGCCGTGCCTCCGGAGCTCGGTCGCGTAATCGACCAGGATGATCGAGTTTTTCTTCACGATCCCCATCAAGAGGACGATCCCGATCATGCTGAAGATGTTGAGGGTCTGCTTCATAGCGAGCAGCGCGAACGCAGCGCCCGCGACGGAGAGCGGGAGGATCGTCAACACCGTCACCGGGTGCAGGAACGAGTTGAACTGCGACGCGAGCACCATGTACGCGACGAGGATCCCGAGGATCAGCGCGAAGATGAGGCCCCCCATGGACTCGCGGAAGGCGACGCTCGCGCCTCCGAGCACGAGGCGGTAGCCGGTCGGGACGTCCTTGCCGAGCTTCTCGACGAGCGAGAGAGCGTCGCTCTGCGATTTGCCAGGCGCGACGTTGCCGAAGATGGTGATCGCGCGCTCGCGATCGCGGCGCGTGATGGCCTGAAGCGCCGGCTGCTCCTCGTACTTCACGAGCGTCGAGAGGGGCACGAGCTGGCCTGAACGCGCGCGGAGCGTGATGCGCGAGAGGTCCTCGGGTCGCGAGCGCTGGCCCGCGAGCAGGCGCATCCGTACGTCGACACGACGCCCGCCCGCGCTGTACTTGCCGACACGCGCGCCGCCGACGAGCGCGTTCAAGGTCGTCGCGATCTCCTCGACGGAAATGCCGAGGTCGGCGGCGCGCGCGCGGTCGGGCGTGATCC
>JANMGF010000053.1:0-14834 GCA_031374535.1 Polyangium sp. (in: bacteria) | reverse complement strand
GGACATCCCCCGCGAGAACCGCCGCGTGCGCATCATGCTCGCGACGAACGAGGCCGCGCCGCTCTACACCTACCGACTCATGCGCCGCGACGGCAACGTCATCACCGTCGAGGTCGCCTCCGCGCCTGCGCCTTTCGACGGCGGCGTCGCCATCATCAGCCTCTGCCGCGACATCACCACGCGTATCGAGACCGAAGCCCGCGTCTACCAGGCGAACCTCATGAACTCCATGGGCACGCTCGCCGCCGGCGTCGCCCACGAGATCAACAACCCCCTCGCCTACGTCACGCTCAACATCGCGCTCGTCACGAAGAAACTCGAAGACCTCGCCGCGGCCGCCGGTGCATGTGGCGACGACGCCACGCAGGAGCTCACGCGCGAGCTCCTCGGCTTCTGCACCGAAGCGCTCGACGGCACCGAACGTGTCGCCCAGATCGTCCGTGACTTCCGCGTCTTCTCCAGCGCCAACCAGGAAGAGCGCCACCCCATCGACGTACGCCGCGTGCTCGACGCCTCCATCAAGGTCGCCGACAACGAGATCCGCCACCGCGCGCGCCTCGTCCGCGTCTACAACGACGTCCCCCTCGTCCACGCCAACGAGGCCCGCCTCGGCCAGGTCTTCTTGAACCTGCTCGTCAACGCCCTCCAGGCCTTGCCCCAGGGCTCCGCGACGACGAACGAGATCCGCGTCGTCACCCTCACGCACAAGGTCTCCGGCAGCGCCCTCGTCGAGATCCGCGACAACGGCCCCGGCATCCCGCCCGAGATCCTGAACCGCGTCTTCGAACCTTTCTTCACCACCAAACCCGTCGGCGTCGGCAGCGGCCTCGGCCTCTCGATCTGCCGCAGCATCGTCAGCGCGCACGGCGGCCGCATCGAGCTCGAGAGCGAGCCCGGCAAAGGCACCGTCGTCCGCGTCACGCTCCTCCCCGCCGACAGCGTCGATCTCCCCCACGAGCTCGGCGCCGAGGCCACGCGCGTAAGGTCCGCGCCCCGCCTCTCGGTCCTCGTCGTCGACGACGAGCCCGCCCTTCTCTCCGCCATCGTGCGCCAGCTCGAGCGTAGCCACGACGTCGACGGACGGACGAGCTGGCAGGCCGCCCTCGAAGCGCTCCAGGACAAACCCTACGACGCCGTCCTTTGTGACGTCATGATGCCCGGCGTCTCCGGGTTCGACATCCACCAGGCGCTCTCGGACCGCATGCCCGAGTCCTCCGAGCGTATCGTCTACATGACCGGCGGCGCGTTCACCCAGGATGCCCGGAGTTTCCTGACCCAGGCCCCCAACAGGTGCCTGGAAAAACCCTTCTCCCCCGCCGACCTCGAGGAGATCCTGCGCGCCATCGCCCCCCGCGGCCGCGTGCCCTCCTCGGTTTGAGCTAACCTCCCGCCCGCGATGACGAACGACGGCCTCCGCCTCGCGTTCCAGGGCGGCACGGTGCGCCTCGACGGCCTCTCGCCGGACGACGCGACGAGCTTGCCGCCCGCCTGCTCGTGGGACGCGCGCGAGAACACCTTCCGCCTCCCCGCCTCGGCCTACGCCGACGTCGTCCTCTGGTTACGCGCAAAAAAGCTCCCCTTCGCCGACGAGGCCCGCACGTACGACACGCTCGACATCGAGCCCGCCGCGCGCCACGAGCCCTTCCCCTACCAGCGCGAGGCCCTCGACGCGTGGGCCACCCATCGCTTCCGCGGCGTCGTCGTCCTCCCGACGGGCGCGGGAAAAACCTACGTCGCCACCATGGCCATCGCCGGCCGCAAGCGCTCGACGCTCGTCATCGTGCCGACGCTCGACCTCTTGAACCAGTGGTACGACATCCTCGCCGCCGCCTTCGGCCGCCCTGTCGGCGTGATCGGCGGCGGCTACCACGAAGTCCTCCCCATCACCGTCACCACCTACGACTCCGCGCACCTCCACATGGAGCGGCTCGGCGGACGCTTCGGCCTCGTCGTCTTCGACGAATGCCACCACCTCCCGAGCCCCTCCTACCAGCTCGCCGCGCGCATGAGCATCGCGCCCTTCCGCCTCGGCCTCACCGCCACGCCCGAGCGCACCGACGGCCGCGCCTACGACGAGCTCATCGGCCCCATCGTCTATCGCAAGGACATCACCGAGCTCTCCGGCGCGTACCTCGCTTCCTACGAAACCGAACGAATCAGCGTCCCCCTCTCCGCCGAGGAGCGCGAGGCGTACGACGCCGCGCGCGGCGAATACATCACCTTCATCCGCGACGAAGGCATCCGCATGTCGGCCCCCGACGGCTGGAGCCGCTTCCTCTACCTCTCCTCGCGCAGCGACGCGGGCCGCCGCGCCTTCCTCGCCTACCGCAAGCAACGCGCCCTCGCCCTCGCCGCGCCCGGCAAGATCAGCGTCCTCACGCGCCTGCTCCACAACCACCGGAACGACCGCACGATCGTCTTCACCGAGGACAACGCCACCGTCCACCAGATCTCGCGCCGCTTCCTCCTGCCCTCGATCACCCACCAGACCCGCGTCAAGGAGCGCAGCGCGATCCTCGCGGCCTTCAACGCCGGTGATCTCACCGCCGTCGTCACCTCCAAGGTCCTGAACGAGGGCGTCAACGTCCCCGAGGCCAACGTCGCGATCGTTTTGAGTGGCAACGGTTCGGTCCGCGAGCACGTCCAGCGCCTCGGCCGCATCCTGCGCAAGTCCCAGGACAAACGCGCCTTGCTTTACGAGCTCGTCGCCGAGAACACCGCCGAGCAGTACACGAGCGACAAGCGGAGGGAGCACGTTGCTTACAAGTGATCTCCTGCGCGTGCGGCGCAAAGGCGGCCGCGTCGTCCCCCGTTACCTCCGCGGCGCCGAAGCCGAGCTCGGGAAAACCCTTGCCCAGGACTTCGTCCGTATCCTCTCCGCCTCCATCGGCCTGAGCCGCGACGAGATCGAAGCCGCGCTCGACGCCGTCCCCGTCCCGGCCGAAACGCGCCTCGTCGGCGAGGGCCTCCGCAAGGTCCTCGACGGCCAGTGCACCTGGAGCGTCGCCACCGGCGTTGATCCCGAAGAGATCCGCCGCGAGGTCTTCCTCGCCGCCGCCAAGGCCCACCGCGCGCTCGACGTTCGTAGCGAGTTCGATCGTGACGCCGTCCTCGCCGAGCTCGCCCCGCGCCTCGGAAAAACCCCCGACGAGATCGACGCCGCGCTTTACGCCGACCTCCGCGAAAACGAGCGCCTCGAAGCCTTCCGCCCGATCGGCCCCGACGCCCTGCTCGAGCGCTACGACCTCGGCCTCGCCCAGGCCGTCTTGCTCAAGGCCACGCATGTCGTCGTCCGCGTCGCCGGCGAGACCCCCGATCGTTACCGCAGGCTCTTCCGCGCCGCGCGTTTCCACGGCCTCATCCACGTCGTCGAGGGCTCACCCGACGAGGGGTATCGCATCACGCTCGACGGCCCGTGGAGCCTCTTCGACGCCGTCCAAAAATACGGCCTCCGCCTCGCCATGTTCCTCCCCCAGGTGCTCGCCATCCGCGACTTTCACGTCCGCGCCGAGCTCGCCTGGGGCAAGGCGCGGTCTACGCTTGGGGGCTCCGCTCGGACGAGCCAAGCTACGCCCCCAAACCCCCGAACCCACGCCGTCCTCGAGATCACCCCCGCGGATGGCCTCGTCTCCCACATCGCCGAGCACACTTCCACGGGCCCGGATCTCGAGACCTTCAAGCAGGCCTTCGAGCGCCTCGGCTCCGAGTGGATCGTCTCCGACAACGATCGCATCTTCGCCCTCCCCGGCGAGATCGCCTGCGTGCCCGACCTTGTTTTTCGCAGCGAAACGACCGGCGAGGAGGTCTTCCTCGAGGCCTTCGGCTTCTGGAGCCGAAAGGCCGTCTGGCAACGCGTCGAGCTCGTTCGCAAGGGTTTTTTCGCGCGTATCATCCTCGCTGTCGGCAAACAGCTACGCGTGAGCGAGGAGGTCCTCGGAGAGGACGAGGCCGGCGAGATCTACGTCTACCGCGCGACGATGTCCCCGCGCGCCGTGCTCGAACGCCTGCGTCAGAAGGGCTGACCCGTCATTGGGTAGGCGGGGCCGACTCGTTCCCGAGGAGCGATCGTACGAGCGGCGGCACCGCAAAACCCTTCGCCGTGTGCAGCGTCGAGTTCGGTCCCCCGCAGTCGTAACTCGACTGCGCGCTCGCCCATCGCGACGGACAGGTCTTGTTCACGTACGCGGCCACCGACCCGCTCGTGTCCCCGAGCCACCGCGTGTGCTCGATGCAACGCGCGCCCATCGGCGTCCACTCGGCCTCGAACAGAAAATCCGTGTTCGCCGACGCCTGGATCCCGAAGTCGTCCCACACGTCGACCGGCGTCCCGTCCTGCGTGTGTGGCACGCCGTCGCCGCAATAATCCGCGCGTAACATGCGCGTGCACGCCTGGTGCAAAAGCTCGCCGGGGATCGGCTTGCACGAGCCCGACGTGTTGCACTCCGTCACGTCGCTCCACGGCAGGTACCCGAGCTCGACGCACTTCGCGATCGCGAACGGCCTGCACGCGAACGTGAAGCTCGTCTCCGACGCCACATGCATGCCGCTCGTCACCTTCTTCTGCGAGTAGTCCCACGTGCCTGCGAGCGGGATCGCGCGGCGCGGAACCCCGTTCGCCGACGTGCCGCACAGGCTCTTCCACGTCCCCGCGTTCGGACTCGACAGGTACGAGATCTCGTAGACGTTCACCTCGGGGTTCGTCGACGTCGCGCGATCCTCGATTCGCAACGTGAGCGTCTGCCCGTTGCCCAACGTGCCCTTGAAGACCGCGCCGAGGAATCCGTCCGGGGTCACCGCCGCGCCCGACGCCGTTTTCCCCACGAACGTCGTCCCGTCGAGCTTCACCCCGTTCAGCGAGATCCCGTTCAGCGAGATCCCGTTCAACGCGAGGCCGTTCGTCGTGCTGAGCGCCTGGACCGACGTGATCACCTCCGCCTCGGGATCGTCGGGCTGCTCGGCGCAAGCAGGGCCGAAGAGCATCCCCAGGACGATCGAGGCCAAGGAGGCGCCGCGTCTCCATCGAATTTCGGCCGTGCAGGACATCCACGAATGCATGTTTCTTCCCTCTCTCGAAGCGCAGATGCCCAAGCGAGCGGGGGCGTTTCGCCGGGGCGGGAGGGAAGCAAAAAACCGTCGCCGTACGATCCGCGGCGTCAGTCGCGATGACGTCGCTTGAGCCAGCCCTTCCGCCAGTAGAAGACGAACAGACCCGCCACGCTGAGCAACATGAGCCCGATCGAAAACAGGTAGCCGTACCGCCACTCGAGCTCGGGCATGTTGTACGGCGAGATCTTCGTGTCGAAGTTCATGCCGTACACCCCTGCGATGAACGTCAGCGGCAGGAAAATCGTGGAGATGATCGTGAGCACCTTCATGATCTCGTTCATCCGGTTCGACACCCCGGAGAGATGGAGATCCATGAGCCCCGACGCGATCTCGCGGAACGTCTCGACCATATCCATCACCTGCACCGCGTGATCGTACGTGTCGCGCAGGTAGAGCCGCGTGTGCTCCTGGATGTGCGGAGACCCGTCGCGCAGGAGCGCGTTCGCGACCTCGCGTTGCGGCCAGATCGTGCGGCGCAGCGCGAGCAGCTCCCGCTTCACGTCGTGGATCCGGTGCGCCGTGTGCTCCTTGCCCGCGATCGCGTCGATCTCGATCTCGTCGAGCTTGTCCCCGAGGCGCTCGAGCACGGGGTAAAACCCGTCGACGATCGCGTCGAAGAGCGCGTACGCGAGGTAGTCCGCGCCGCCCGTGCGCATGAGCTTTCGTCCCTTGCGGATGCGCTCCCGCACCGGCTCGAACACGTCTGCGTTCGGCTCCTCCTGCACCGTCAGCACGTACCCCTTGCCGAACACGATCGCGACCTGCTCCGTCACCAGCTCGCACTTCGCGTCGGCCTGCGCCATCCGGCAGATGATCACGTGTTGCCCCGCGTAGACGTCGCTCTTCGGCCGCTGCGGCACGTTCACCACGTCCTCCAGCGCGAGCGGGTGGATGCCGAAGATCTCCCCGAGCCGCTCGAACGTCGGCTTGTGCCCGATCCCCTGCACGTCGATCCACGTGACGCTCGGCAGATCGTCGATCAGGTACGGGACACACTCGTCCACCGAGTCGATCCACTTCTCGACGACCTGCTCGACGCAGTAATCGATGAGGTAAATCTTGGGTTTGTTCGGGTCCTCGAGCACGAGCGTGCCCGGCGGAGCGCCCGGCGAAGGCTCGTTCGAGAGGATCAGGCTCGGCCGCGGCCTCTTTCGTTCCGAGGGCAGGCTCGCCGAAGGCGGCGGAGAGGTATCGTGAGTGTCCGGCACGGCGACATCCTACCCCCGGTCGGCGTGCGCGGCCCTGCCCGCCGAACCGAGCTCCCGCCTCGTGGGCCGGCGAGACCCCTCGCCATCGGCCCGGAGTCTCGCTATGGACTTTCTCCCATGCCGGTCCCCGTCATCTCCGAGCAAGATTTCGAAGCCGAGGTCCTGCGCAGCGAGCTCCCCGTCCTGATCGAGTTCTACGCCGACTGGAGCGGCCCCTGCAAAACGGTGGCGCCCGAGGTCGAGGCGATCGCGCACGAGCTCGAGGGCAAGGCGAAGGTCCTCAAGGTGAACGTCGAGCAGAGCGCGCGCCTGGCGAAGGCGATGCGCGTGCAGCCGCAGACCTTGCCCATGTTCATGGTCTTTTTCCGCGGCCGCCCCGTCGCAGGAGAGCAAGGCCCCGTGCGCAGGGCGCGCCTCCGCGAGCTGCTCGAGCCCTTCCTCCCGCGGGCCGAAGGCGCGATCCGCACCGCCGAGCTCGCCCAGCTCCTCAAGCAACACCAGGTCGTCCCCGTCGACACGCGCGAGGCCCACGCATACGGCCGCGCGCACATCCCGGGCGCCGTGCACATCCCGCTCGAAGAGATCGAGACCCGCCTCGCCGAGCTCCACATGCTCCCCGGCGAGCCGGTCCTTTACTGCCGCTCCGGCGACAAAACCAAGGAGGTCGCCGACACGCTCGGCAAGAGCGGCGTGCCGATCGCCTTCCTGGAGAACGGCTTCCTCGGCTGGGAAGCCGAGGGGTTGCCGATCGAGCGGCCCGACTGATCTTGCTTGCTCGATCAGCCGCGTGACGTGGCTTCGTCGAGCGCCGACAGCGCCGCCTGGATCACCTCGCGCAGCGCCACGCCGTGGGTCTTCGCGGCGGCCGCACAATCCTCGAACTCCGGCTTGATCTGCGGCGGACCGAACGGCCCTTCGCTGATCTTCACGCGCACCCGCCCGTAGGCCGTCTCCACCGCCACCGTGCGTCGTGGCCGCTCGGTGCGCGACACCGGGATCTTGCGTAGCCCGATCGACGTCGTCTCCCGCAGGAGCGTCGCGCCCACCGCGTCCGCCTGCGGCGCCGGCGCGAGCGCGGAGATCGTCAGCGCGGGCCGCCCCTTCTTCATCGTGATCGGCGTGGCCCAGGCATCGAGCGCTCCGGCCGCGAAGAGCGCCTCGATCGCGTGCGCCGCCATCTCCCCGGTCATGTCGTCCACGTTCGCCTCGAGCACCACGTGCGAAGCGCCGATCGACGGCTCCTCCGAAGCGCCCCCACGCGTGCCGAGCACGACCCGGAGCAGGTTCGGCCGATCCGGCAGCTCCCTGTGCCCCGCGCCCCAGCCCACCCGCTCCGGCGCGAACGACGGCCACCGCTCGAACCGCGCCGCCGCCGTCGAGAGGATCGCCGCGCCCGTCGGCGTCACCAGCTCCGCATCGAGCTCCACGCCGTACGTCGGCACGCCGCGCAAACACTCCACCGTCGCCGGCGGCGGCAGCGGCAAGATCCCGTGACGTGCCTTGACGAACCCTCGCCCCATCGGGAGCGGCGCGCCCCGCACCTCGGCCCCGAGGTACACCAGCGCCGCTGCCGCGCCCACGATGTCCACGATCGCGTCCACCGCCCCGACCTCGTGGAAATGCACCTCGTCGAGCGGCATGCGATGCACCGCGCTCTCCGCCTCGCCCAGCCTGCGGAAGATCCGACGCGAAAGCGCCCGCACGTCCGGCTCGAGCGGGCACGACACCAGCATCGCGTCGATCGACGCGTACGTCCGCTCCGGCTGCGGCGTCTCCACGTGCACCTCGAACGACGTCGCCACGATCCCGCTCCGGTGCACGTGCCCGCGCTCCAGGAACACGCCTTCGAGCGGCAACGCTGCCACCGCGTGCTCGATGACCAGGAGCGGCACGCCGAGGTCGAGCAACGTCGCGATCGTCATGTCCCCCGCGATGCCGCTGAACGCATCGAAAAAGAGGATCTTCCCGACCCCGGATCCCTGCTCCAGCAGGGGCAACCTCACCGGATGCTCGTGCCCACGCCCCTGCTCATGCCCATGCACGTGCGCGTGATCGTGCGAGGGCCCGGGCCCATGCGCATGCGTATGCGGGTGATCGTGGGTATGCGTCTGACCGTGCCCGTGGTGGGGATGCTCGTGCGCGTGGTCGTGATCGTGGTCGTGAGCGTGTCCGTGCATGGTTCAGCCCGTCTGCGTGTTGTCGGCCTTCGGCATCATGCGGTGCACGGCCATCGCCGCGCCGAACCCATTGCCGATGTTCACGACGACCACCCCCGAAGCGCACGACGTGAGCATCGCGAACAGCGCCGTGAACCCCGAGAGCGCCGTCCCGTACCCCACCGCCGTCGGTACGGCCACGATGGGCGTCGAGAGCATCCCGCCCACCACGCTCGGAAGCGCCCCTTCCATCCCCGCGCACACGATCGCCGCCGACGCGCGCCGGAGATCCTCCACGCGATGCAACATCCGATGGATGCCCGCGACCCCGATGTCATAGATCCGCATCGGCTCGAGCCCCAGCGCGGAGAGCGTCTCCGCGGCTTCCTCGGCCACCGCGTTGTCGCTCGTCCCTGCCGTCACCACCGCGACGGGCGCGCACGGCCTCTTCGCGGGCGGCGTGACCACCACGCTCCCCGTCCGCGCGAGCGGCGCATACTGGAACCCTGGCACCTGCTGCGTGACGAGCGCTGCTTTCTCCGCCTCGATCCGCGTGACCAGCACGTTCGTCCCGGCCCGCACCATTTCCTCGGCGATCGCCGCGATTTGCTCGCCGCTTTTTCCTTCGCCGAAGATCACCTCCGGCACCCCCTGCCGGAGCGCGCGGTGATGATCCACCGTGGCGAACCCGAGATCCCGAAACGGCAAGCTCCTCAGCGCATCGACGGCTTGCTCGACCGTCACATCCCCTTGCCGAACCTGATCGAGCAACTCCGCGACGCGCCTGGGATCCATGGCGGGAGCCCTTAGCCCGGTGGAAGCCTGCGTGCAACGCGCCCTGGAGCCCGCCCCTCCGCGTCCCTCCGCGTTTTCCCGCTCAAACGCGCGTGAGCTCGATGTCCACCCCGAGATCCTCCTCTCCCTCGGGCGAGACGTTGTACATCCGGATCCCGAGCCTCTCGGCCTGCGTATCGTCGACGACCGTGCGCCATCCCCAGTGCGGATGCCCGGGCGCCGCGAAATAGGTGCCACGCACGTCGATCGCCGCCCCGCCCGCCCCTACCGACACGAGGATCGCCGTGCCCGTGTGGAAGCTGTCCACCCACGAGATCCGCCAGAGCTTCTCGCTCGACTCGAAGGCGATCACCATTTCCCCGGCGATGGGCTTCTCTCCGACGCTCGACCGGTACGCGAACCGGACGAACCGCCCGCCGAGGATCGCCGCCACGCGCCCTTCCCAGGCCGCCTCGATCGGCGCCGCGCCGGGCTCCAGGAAGGTCTTCGCCGTCCCCCGAAAACCGCCGCAGATCCGCGCGAGCCGCTGGTGCTCGTCGTCGGCTTCGTAAGGTCGCGTGGAAACCGTTTCGAGGTTCACGGTCATGTTTTCCATCAGCTTCCAAGCTCCACGTTCTGCTTTCGGGCCCAACGCTGGAGGTGGTAACGAACGACCTCGCACTGCGGTGGCGTCCGCACGCCTGGCTGGATGCCAGCGGCCTTGTATTCTGCGCTCAGCGCCGCCTTCGTGAACCCATGCTGCTCGAGATGCGCTCTGAGCGTGTCGTAGATAACGCGGCGCTCTCGCTTCAGCCGACGCGCGTTGAGGTTCAGCGCGTGGATGTCGCTCCCGACCGCCTCGCGGACCCCGGCCGCCTGCGGCGAAGGGCTCACCTCGCCTTCCGGCATGTAACGCAAATGCGGGCGTGGATCCGGGCCTCGTCCTGCGACGGGGTGCAGGAACAACGTAGCGTCTCCTCTCGCGGTGTCGCAGTGCCGTTCGCCAGTCTTCGCGCCTGTCTCCTGCGCTTCATCACCGAGGCAGACGCCCAGCATGTCGAGCCACCGCAGCGTGCCCTTCTTCTCTTCCTCGGCCGACTGCGCGTGCCAGTGCTCGACCTTCATGCGCCCATCTTTCGTAGGGATCCGGCGCTGGCAGTATGCGCAGAGGTGCCCCTGATCGCGCAGCAACGCGCTTCGCACCTCGTCCTTTTCCGCCGCGGACAGGCTGTCCCAATCTGCTCCCGGCGTGGCCTGCCATCCGGTGAGCACCTTCGGCGCGGCCCCTTTCGTGTAGCGAAGCATCAGCCGGCCCCCGGCACCGGCGCTTCGCGATCCAGGATCCACCGCGCGCGAATCACGGCGGGATCGTCCGGCCCGAGTCGCTCTTCGAGACGCGCGAGCACGGCGCGCCCCTCTTCATAACGCTCGTCATCGAGGACCCGCGAAAGCTCGTCGATCTCGCGCTGTTCCTTCTCCGGTCGCTCTGGCACACCAAACACGTCTTCGAGAAGACTGTTCGTGTCTCTGCCTTCGACGAAGGGCTGCATCGGAACAAGCGTGTTGTTCTCGAGGACCCGCACCTCGTCGCGGTGCGCGCTCGCGATGACCTGCGGGGAGTGTGTCGTCACGACGAACTGGAGGTTCGGGAACGTGCGGCGTAGATCGCCCAGCACGCGACGCTGCCAGCGCGGATGCAGGTGCAGATCCACCTCGTCGATCAGCACCACGCCTTCCGACTTCTCGGCCGCTGCGTCGGCGTGATGCGGGTTCAAGACCGCGGCGCGCCAGGCGACGTCGGCGACGAGAGCGACCATGTTGCGGTAACCGTCGCTCAGGAACGAGAAGGGCAAACGCTCGCCGCTCGCGCGTTCGAGCATGAGCTCTTGGCTGCGCACATCGAAGAAAAAACGCTTCGTGCCATCGATGCTCCGACACACGGCCCGCTCAACGGCGCGGAGCTGGACGACGGGCTTGCCGCTCTGGAGCTCAACCAACGTCTGCTGATACATCCACTCGGCGAGCAAGCGATGGTTTGATGCCGGATCGAAGGCGTCGAGGTAGCCGTCATACCGCGAGCCGACACCCCTTTTAGCCTCCTTGACCTTCCTCTGACGCCAGAGCCGCCGCGTGCCGTAGTACGCGAGCACCGGTAATGCACACGGTTCGCCAACCTTGACCGCTTCGGCAAGCTTGGTCCGGATGCGCGAGAACGAGGCCGCTCGGTATTGCGTGGTGGGTTGTTCGGCATCCAGCTTGATGCGCGACCAGCGGACAGGATGCCGATCCAAAGTCCCTCGCGCCGTGAGACGGACCGGCCACTGCGGCTGGAGTTCCAACAGGCCGGCGTGCTCATGCATCACACGGCGCACGTCCTCATCGACGATCGACCGTTTTGTCCCGACATGGATGCCGAGGAAGAACCCGCCCAGCGCCACGGTCAGCGCCTCCAAAAGTGCCGTCTTCCCCGCCCCGTTCTCCCCGATGAGCACCGTCATCGAGGGGTGCAGTTCGAGATCGAGCTTCTCGAACCCGCGAAAATTCTCGATGTGTAGTGCGTGGATCTTCATCGGGGATCCCAGGCCGGCATCCTACCGACCGACACACGCCTCGTGCCACACCGCAACGCTTGCCGAAAGCCTTGAAGCCCCGACCCAGCGCCCCGATCACCCTTCCCAACCGTTGCAACCCCCGCCTCGACCGCCGAGTTGCCCTTCGCAACCCTTGAAGTCCGCCCCCCGCGTCGCTCGCCCGCCATCGCAACCCTTGCAACCCCCGCCTTGACCGCGGAGCGTCGCCTTGCAACGTTTGCAACCCCTTGCCCGCCCCCCTCGCCCCTCTCGTCGGCTTTGCCCTCGGCGTCCTCCTCGCCTGGCTCGCGCGCCCTTCCGAGAGCCCGGACGAACGCCTCTGGGATCGCCCCACCCTCGCCGTCGCCCTCTACGCCCTGTTCGTCTACGCCCCGGCCTCCGCCTACTTCGCCGTCTTCGCCGCCGATTGGTCCTTCGCGTACCTCCTCGACGGCCGCGCCATCCCCTCCGCCCTCTTGCTCGTCCTCGTCCTCCTCGACGCCGCGGCCCCCGTCCTCGGCTTCCTCGCGGGCCGACGCGCCCTCGCACGCCCGTCCCTCCCCGCCCTCACCTGGCTCGCGGCCCTCCCTCTCCTCGGCGCGACGATCCCCCTCGTCGCCCTCCATGCCCGCTTTGGCATCGACGCCACCTACGACCAGGTCCAGAGCGACTTCGGCACCCGCCCCCTCGCGGGCAGCCCCCTCGGTTACGCGATCCTCTGGATGGACGGCCTCCTCGTCGCCGGCGCCGTCTTCACGACACGCGCCCTCTCGGCCGAACCTGGCCCCTCGCCCCACGACGCCCAGGCGGCCCGACCTGGACGGGCTCGACCGCCCTCCCTCGCTCCGCCGCCGTCCATGCCTGGATCCGCTGGTGCTGCCGAGCCCTTCCCGGACGAGCCGCCGCGCTTCCTCGGCCGAAGCAAGAAGCCTCGCTGATTGACGAGCGTCCGGTTGTCCACCACGCTCTGCCCCCACGATGACCGCGCCCGCGTCGAACCGACTCGAGACCGAAATCGAAGCGTTGAAAAACCTCGCCGCGGATGTCGTCCAGCGCGCCCGTTCGGGTGGCGCTGACGTCGCCGAGGCCATCGCGCGCTCCGGCTCCGAGCTCAGCACCAAGGTGCGCCTCGGCGAACCCGAGCTCGTCGAGGAGGCCTCCCACAAGAGCCTCGGCATGCGTGTCATCAAGCAGGGCCGCGTCGCCCTCACCTCGACCTCGGACCTCACGGCCCGCGGCATCGACCGCTTCGTCCGCGACGCCCTCGAGCTCGTCGACATCTCCCAGGAAGACCCCTTCGCCGGCCCGGCCGATCCCACGCTGATCTCCGCCGGCCCCTTCCCCGACCTCGAGCTCTACGACCCCAAGGGGGGCGACGTCACCGCGGCCGAGGCCATCGACCTCGCCCGGCGCGCCGAGCAGGCCGCCCGCGACGCCGACCCGCGTATCACGAACAGCGACGGCGCCACCTTCAGCCGCACCGCCGGCGCCTTTGCCCTCGTGCTCTCCGGCGGCTTCACGGGTGGCTACGCCGGCTCCTACGCCTCGCTCGTCGTCTCCCCCGTCGCCGAGGACGAGGGCGGCAAGAAGCGCCGCGGCTTCCACTGGACGGCCAAACGCCACCTCGACGCGCTCGACGCCCCCGAGGTCGTCGGCCGTGAAGCGGCTCGCCGCACCTTGCGTAAGCTCGGCGCCCGCAAGGTCCCTACTTGCGAGGCTCCTGTCGTCTTCGACCCTGACGCGGCGCGCGCCATCCTCGGCCTGCTCGCCGGCGCCATCATGGGCAGCTCCGTCTGGCGCAAGTCGAGTTACCTCGTCGGCCGTGAGGGCACCCGCATCGCGAGCGACCTCGTCACCATCGTCGACGACCCGCTCGTCCTCCGCGCACCCGGCTCTCGCCCCTTCGATGGGGAAGGCCTCGCGGCTCGCAAGAACCTCGTCGTCGAGCAGGGCGTCCTCCAGACCTACCTCTGCGACAGCTACAGCAGCCGCAAGCTCGGCCGCGCCTCCACCGGCAGCGCCTCGCGTGGCGGGGGCGGCGGCGTCGGCCCCTCCACCTCGAACTTCATGCTCCTGCCCACGACGACCCCGGCCCAAAGCATCGTGAAAAGTACGCAGCGTGGCCTCTATGTCACGGAGATGATGGGCTTCGGCTACAACCCGGTCACCGGCGACTTCTCCCGCGGCGCTTCGGGATTCTGGATCGAAAATGGCGAGCTCGCGTTCCCGGTCAGCGAAGTGACCATCTCGCTGAACCTCGATCAGCTCTGGCAACGCATCGACGCCGTCGGTGACGACCTCGATCTCCGCAGCTCCACGGCCTCGCCGACGCTGCGCATCTCCTCGATGACCATCGCTGGATCCTCGTGAAGGATCGCGGGCTTTCGCCCGCCCCGCCCCGCCTTCGCTCCCCGCCTTCGCCTCCTCCCGCCCCCGCGCACGATACTTGCGCTCATTTTGCTGCGCACGGAGCCACGATTTCTCGTACGCTCCGCCCAGGAGGTTGGAATTCGAGATGAGTAGGCTTTCTCAAACTTTGGGCCTGGCCGCCCTCTTCCTGGCCAGCACCGTCCTCGGGTGCGCGCCCTACGCCGGACTTTGCGAGGCGGAGATGGATTGCCGCGACGGCAACGACGCGGACATCGACGCGTGCATCATCGGGTACGAGACCCGAGAAGAACGCGCCAGCATCTACGGCTGCGAGGATCGCTGGGACGACTACCTCTTCTGCCTCGAGGACTCGTTCCGCTGCGACGGCGGAAACAACTGGACGACCCGCGACAACTGCGACAACGAGCGATCCAGCTACAACAATTGCGTGGATGACTAGGAGCGTGATGACAATGCGAACGCCTTGGATCCTGCTCGCCTGCCTCGCGCTTACCCCCGTCGCCGCCGGCTGCAGCGGCCTCGCCACGGACGCATGCGACCTCGCCTGCGATTGCGGCAACTGCAGCGACCGCGAATACGACGAGGCCGAGAGCAAGGAATGGGCGACCAAGTACCCGCAGTTCCTGACG
>JANMGF010000050.1:0-1460 GCA_031374535.1 Polyangium sp. (in: bacteria) | reverse complement strand
CGGGAGCATCGAGGCAGGGAAGGCTTGTCTCGAGATGGGGCATCCCCTGTTCGCACCCGTATACGAAGGAATGCCCGAAAGCGCGATAGGCAACCGTCAACTGCTGGCAGCGGGCGCCCATCCGCTTCTTCGCAGCAGGGCCACGGGGCGCGCGAACATAACCCAGGTGATCGCTCTCGCGAAGCAGCCGACGCCCGCCGCCAAGGCGAGCTGATCCCTCTCAATTCTCCGGCTTCCCCGCCCCCGCGATCAGCTCCGCGACATTTTGCCGCAATCGCGCCTGATGCTCCCGTAGCTCGGTCGTGAGCGCCAGAAGCTCCCGCTCCACATCCTTGAGCATCTCCGTCTTCTGGAAATTCTCGCGCATTCGGAGCACGTCCGCATGCCGCAGCTCCTGCCCGCTCTCCTCCATGAGGGAATCGAAGAGCTCCGGTTGCGACGCGAGCTCGTCGAGCACCTCCTTCATCTGTTCGCTCCGCGTTTCATCCATGGGCACCATCCTCGCGCGCTCCTCCGGCGTGAGCCGCCGCCGAAGAAGCGGAAGCATCTCCATCAGCTCGGCAAGCACCCGCTCGCCGTGCTTCGGGTCCACCTGCGGCCTTGGCCCAGGGGCGTCCTCGAGCTTCATCCCCACGTCCACCGCATAGGCACGCCGCATCTCGCGCACGTACCCCACGGCAGCATCACATCGGCGACGCATCTCGGAGATCGAGAGGGCGTCGAGCCGTCCTTGGAGGTCGTCGTCATCGTCGTCGGTCATGGAGACGCCTTCTACCATGAACCACACCGATCTCCGAGAGCCCCTACCGCCCCCGCTCGTAATCCTTCGCCGCGCGCTCGACGATGTCCCAATCCCTCGCCGCGCGCTCCGACTCGGCCACGAGCTCCGCCGTGAACAACGTGAGCCCCCAGATCCCATTCTCACGGCGTCGAAACCCGTATCGTGTCCCGCGGGCCGTCTCCACGGTCGCCCGTTCGCCCACGATTTCGACCTTCGCCATTCCAGACAGATCCCGCCGGAGCCGCGTCACGAAGCCCTTTTTCGTCGCGAGGTCCACCCACACGTCCGCCCCGTCCTCGGCCGTCGCGTGGGTCCGGTACGCGTCGAGCAGGCGCGTCCGCTCGGGCTCGGGGTACGCCTGGGTGATACGCTCGCTCGATTTCTTTCGATAATCGCGGATGCTGAAGGCGGCGTGTTGCGCGGAATCTTCGAGGTAATGGAAGCAGGTGCGTGCCTCGCCGCTGGAGAGGTTGAATGCGATCCGCAGGTAGGCGCCCTCCGGCGTGGTGTCCGGAGGCCAGCGAGAGGCCGACACATAGGCAAATCCGCCAGCGCCCATTGTGAGAAAGGCGAGGCCCGAAAGGAGCGCTTGGCGGCGAGAGAGGGACATCGGGGGCGCCTCAGAACGTGTGGACGAAAAGCCCACTCCGGAGCTTCGGCTCGAACCACGTGCTCTTCG
>JANMGF010000010.1:0-2213 GCA_031374535.1 Polyangium sp. (in: bacteria) | reverse complement strand
CGCCCGCCGAGATCGAGGTGGTCATCGACGCCGAGCCGCCGGTCATCGCCGTCGGCGAGGTGCAGGAAGGCAACCGCGTGGCGCTCGACGTGCGTGATCTCGTCGGCGGCGGCGGTGAGCCGCGCGCGCGTTACCGTCTCGACGGCGGCGCGTGGTCGTCGTGGAAGCCGGTCTCCGAGATGACGACGGTCGAGGTCGGCGAAGCGGCCGAGATCGACGTCGAGGCCGAGGACGCCGAGGGCAACGTCGCCGAGGCTTCGCAGGCGCTCATCCGCGGGCGCGCCATCGCCACGGGCGAAGGTTGCGGCTGCTCGGTCGTCGGCGAGGATCGCACGCAGGGCAAGCCCATGTGGCTCGTCGGGATCGCGCTTCTTGGCGCGGCGATCCGGTTCGGTCGTCGTCGCGCTTCCGACGTTGTGGTCGCCAAGCCTGCGGCACGACCTGTGCGCAAATCCTCGGCTCGCCGAACGCTTGGCGCGCTCGGTGGGATCGCGGTGATGGGCGCGGCGGGCTCGTTCGCCGGCTGCAACTGCGGTGGTGAGCCGAGCACGGCCGTCGCGGGGTACACCTGCGCGGCGCCGGGCTGCACGACCCTCTCGCCGGGGCTCATCGGCGCGTACACGTCGGTCGCGGTCATTGGCAAGACGATCTGGGTCGCCGGGTACGTCGAGGCGGACTGGTCCAACGAGAACAGCTGGGGTGATCTCGTCGTCGGCACGTGGGACGGCTCGAGGGTGGGCTGGTCGGCGATCGACGGCGTGCCTGCCGAGCCGGTCCCCGATCCGGCGCTCTTCAACAAGACCGGCTTCCGCGGCGGCCAGATCGAGCCGGGCGACGACGTGGGCACGTGGACGAGCATCGCGGTGGACAACGAGGGCAACCCCGCCGTCGCCTACTTCGATCGCACGAACAAGGCCCTCAAGTTCGCCCAGCGCGTGGGCGGCGCGTGGAACGTCGTCACGGTCGAGAAGAAGGCCCAGGCCGACATCGGCCGGTACGCGAAGTTGCTCGTCATGGGCGACAAACCCACCATCGCGTACCTCTCGATCGAGCCTGGCAAGGATGGGGCGGTCTCGTCGAAGGTGCGTCTTGCCACGGCGACGAGCGCGACGCCGACGGACGCGGACTGGACGTTCGAGGACGTGGCCGTCGACGCCGCCACGCCCTGCCGCACGTACAACTGCGCGACCGGCAGCTCGTGCGTGCAGGAGACCGGCCTGTGCCAGGACAAACTCACGACGTGCGACCCGAAATGCGGCTCGGGCTCGGCGTGCGTGGACATCGCGGGCGAGGTTCGATGCGCGGCCGTCTTCGACGCCGCGAAGATCGACACCTACCCCGAGGCTGTGGGGGACTACATCTCGCTCGCGCGTGATCCCGCCGGTGGCCTCGGCCTCTCGTTCTACGATCGCATCCGCGGCAACCTCGTGATCGCCTCGAAGGTCGCGGGCATGTGGACGACCACGATCGTCGACGGGCAAGCGGCCGACGGCACGGACACGGGCGACATGGGCATCGGCTCCTCGCTCTTCATCGACGAGAAGGGTGACTGGCACCTCTCCTACGTCGACGGTTTGTCCGAGGGCCTGAAGTACGCGCAGGTCACGAAGGGCACGACGGTGAAGCTCACCGCGATCGCGGACGACGGCCTCACGGTCGACGGCCAGATGAAGTTCGACGACGGCCAGCACCTGGTCGGCGACGACTCGCAGATCTACGTCGGCCCGAGCGGCGAGATTCACATCACCTACCAGGACGCGACCTCCGGCAAGCTCCGGTATGCCGTGGGTACGCCGACCGGCGATCAGATCACCTGGAAGGTCCGGCAGATCGAGCAGGAGGGCTTCGCCGGGGCCTTCTCGCGCCCGATCGAGGTCGACGGCAAACTCATGCTCGTCAACTGGTGGCGCAAGGGCGGCGCCGAGCCTCACGGCGACGTCGCGATCGTCACGCCTTGATCCGAACGGGGGCGCGCTCGATTCCGAGAGCGCGCCCTCCTTCTTCCTCTTCAGGCCGCGGCGATCTCTGCGGCCGTCTCCAGCAACATCTCACGCGTCGCCGGGCCGTTGACCCGCGCTCGCTCCGAGGCGACGAGCTCGAGCAGCTCTTGCTTCGTGGCGACGCCGGAGTCGAGCAGCGCCCGCATGTACCCGTCGACCGCGCCCTGCGCCTTGGCGAGCTTCGTGTAACTCGCGCCCGCGCCCTGCGCGCGG
>JANMGF010001666.1:0-5977 GCA_031374535.1 Polyangium sp. (in: bacteria) | reverse complement strand
CCGCGATCCGCGCGAACGAGGCGCCCGCGAGCCGCATCGCGTCCGCGCGCGCGCCTTCGAGGTCGGCGTCGTCGAACACCACGCCCTCGCCGGACACGTCGTAAAACCGCGCCTCGCGCATCCTGGCGCCGGCGAACCGCGCGCGATCGAGCACCGCGCCCGTGAAATCGGCCGCGGGGAGCTCGGCGCGATCGAACACCGCGCCACGGAGCAAGCTGCCCGCGAAACGTGCTCGCTCGCCGCGCGCCCCGCGGAAGATCGCGCCGTCGCAGCGGGAGCCTTCGAGCGATGCGTCGTCGAGCTCCGCGCCCGAGAGCTCCGCGCCGTCGAGCGTCGCGCCCGTGAGGTCCGCGCGCGAGAGCTTCACGCCCGCCGCGCGCGCCCCGCTGAGCACGGCCTCCGAGAGCTGCGCCTCCGACAGATCCGCGCCCTCGAGGGACACGCCCCGCAGGAGGGCGCCACGCAGGTTTGTCTTGACCAGCGTTTGTCCGGAGAGATCAAGCCCGGACAGGTCCGCCTCCGCGAGATCGAGGCCCGCGAGTGGTTTGCCAGAGGCGAGCAGGGCCACGACCTTGCGACGGGGCGCTGCCGCCTTGTCGGCCGCATCCGGCTCCGGGTTTGTCTCCGCAGGGTTTGTCGCCGCCGCTGCCGCCGCCTCCGCGCCGAGCGACGCGACCCCGAGAGCCGCGAGCCCGGCCTGGATCTGTCTCTCCCGCGCCGCGAACCTGTCGGGAGCCACGTCGTTCGCGGCGGGCGCCGCGGGCTCCTCGGGGACAACCCCCAGCTCGACGCGACGCGCCTCGTAACGCGCCTTCACCTCGTCGATCGTGAGGACCGGTCCGGCGACGGGTTCCATCATGACAAACACCGCCGCCACGTCGGACGCGTCCTCGTCGGCCACCTCCATCACGCCGCGGAAGACGAGATCCACCTTCATGCCATCCGCGTCGAAGGCCACCGTATCCAGCCGAAGCGCGACCTCCACGAGCTCACCGTTGCGGTCGGCGAATCCACGCGCGCGCGCCCCCGGCAACCGGCCCTCGAGCACCGCGATCGTCGGGTGCACGCCGGCGAGCACGAAGGCCTCGTCGCCGCGCGCCGCCTCGATCTGCTGGGGCAACGGCGCGGCTTGCCAGTACGTCGCGTCGAGATCGGCGGGCAACGAGGGCCATCGATCCTTCAGCCACGACGCATCGAAGGTGCCGAGCTTGCTCGCGCGCACGGGCCAGCGGGGCGCGATGGGGCCCAAGCACGCGGGCGGGATGACGTCGCGTGGGCTCCGGACGAGCCGATCCGCGTCCTCGAGTTGCGGAGCGGCCTTGCCATCCCGACCGATGCCCACGGGGTTGTCCGGAGAACCGGCCCCGCCAAACGCGCGCTCGTAGACGAGGGGAACGGCCTGGAAAGGCGCGGGCTTTTCGGGCCCCACCAAGGCGCCCATCACCCGCTCGAAACGACGCTCGCCGAAGACGGCGACCCTGCGCTCGAAGCCGCCCGCCTGGGGATCCCCGAAACGAAGCCGCACGACGGCCGCGGTCGCGCCTGCCTGGGCGTACGCGTGGCCCACGAGGGTCACGTCGACCTTCGGCTTGTGGGGGACGAGATCACTGCCGTGAACGAGGCTCTTCTCGGGGTCGTCGTCGTGGTGGATGTCGCCCGTGGGTAGCTCCGCCTCCTCGCGGAGCCGCGCAGCCTCGCCGGGCAGGAGATCACACGTCGCCTTGACGATGACCGAACGCATGTCGCGGCGGCCGTGGACCCACGGCAAGGTGGTGATCGAAAAACGCGTGTCGTGGACGATGGGAATGCCATCGGTGCGACGCGGCGGCACGGGCGGGCGCGCGGGCACGGCGGGCGTTTCGGGCTCGACCGGTGCGGCGACAGGCTCGCGGCGGGCCGGCCGAAAGGGCACGTGCGCGAGCACATCGACAGGCGGAGGCGCGGGCGCGTAGGACGGAGGCGTGGGCGCGGATTGAAAAGGTAATGCGGGCGCGTTCGTCAGGCGGGCTTGTGCTTCCGGAGCGATGAGCTCGGTCCCCACCTCCCATTCCTCGGGCTTGTCGTCCTCGAACGTGGCGAGCCCGGCCGTGGGCTGAAAAGGCAACGCGGGCGCCTGCTTCAGGCGGGCTTGCGCTTCCGGGGCGATGAGGTCGGTCCCCACTCCCCATTCCTCGGGCTTGTCGTCCTCGATCGATGCGGGCGCCGCCTTCGGCTTCGCCTCCTCTGCGCGGTCCGTCCTGATCGTGGTCTCGTCGTCGAAAGAGACCTCGTCGTCGTCGTCGTCGCCTTGCATGGGGGCTCCGAATGTAGGCGGAGGGGCGACCCTTGGATATCGATCCTCGCCGATGCCGCTTCGATAATACGTCGAAGCCACGCCGGATTGCACGGCACATACCAACCCCCGGACGCCTCGTTTTCCCCGAGAAGCCAGGGCAAACGGGCAGCCGAGGCGCGCGAAACGATCATCCCGGGTGATCGATTCGCTCACCCCTGCGAACGAGCCGATCGCAGGACCTCACGTCTCGTGGGCGGAGGTCATCTCCCCTTCAAATGCAGCCGCGTTTGTATTTCTTATGCCCGGCCGCATCATAAAAGAAGGGCGGATTGCAGCCGCCCTTGGGCGTCGTCAGGCGCGGCTGCGAAGGAGAACGTGAGGGGGCTGCCGAGGCCGAGTCCAGCGGGGTGGCATTCTCGGCGGACGCGCTCGTCGCCGGGGCGGTCACGGCCTCGTCTTTTTTCGTGTCGTCCGCGGGTGGCGTCGCAGGGGCGACCGTCGCGGGAGGCGCGGCGCTCTCGGGGGCGAGCGGGGGCGGAGGCGCGGGGGGCAGCGGGGCGTCCGCCGGGGCGCGGGTCTGGAGGACGAGCCCGGCCATGAGCCCGATCGCCACGGCAAACACGAACGCAACGAGGGCAAGGAGCGCCATGCTTCGTTTGGTCCGACGCGTGCTCTTTTTCTCGGCGGGCGACTCGATCGCCGAGGGCGTGGGGACCTCGGACAGCGCCGCGGAGGGCTGCGGTTCGATGGGGTCTCGGGGCAGCGGGACCGTGGCCATGCGCCGGCGGCGCGGGCTCGGGGCGGCGAAGGAGCCGGAGCTCGTCGCGTTCGGGGGCGCTGGATCCAGCGAAAGCATCGGCGACGGACCCAGGAGCGGCGCCGTCGTCGCCTCGTCGAACGGGACGTGCTCCATGGGCCCTGGCGGTGGAAGAACGGGCGCGGCGAACACGTCCGAGGTCGACATCTTGATCGTCGCCTCCACCCGGTGCTCGGGCCTCGCGACGGGGGACGGAACCACGGCCGAGGGTGCCATCATGCGCACCGTGCCGACGACCTCGGGCTCCTGCGTGGCCTTCGACTCGACCTCGATCGGAGCCTTCGTGGCCTGGGGTTTCCTTTCGATCTTCGTGTCTTCCGCGGCCGCGTGCCTCTTGTCGGCGGCGCCCGTCGCGCTCGCGGCTTCGGCCATCGCGCTCGCCAGCATCGGCGCGGGCGGTAGCGACGTGCGGCGCTCTCCGTCCTCGATCCCCTCGATGATCCGCGCGCGCTCGGCGAGGGCCTCGCTGGCGAGCTCCTCGACCCACGTGGCCACCTCGAGCGGCGAAGCCAGAGGACCCGTGCCCTCGAGCGCCACGGCCATGTCGCGCGCGGTGGGGAACCGCTCGTCGGCGTTCTTGCGGAGCGCGCGCAGCGTGATCTCGTCGAAGGCCGCGGGCAGATCCGGCACGCGTTTGCTCGGCGCATCCACGTCGGCTTCGAAGATCCGTTGCAGCGCGAGATCATCGGTCGCGCCCGAGAACAAGCGCCGGCAGGTGAGCGCCTCCCAGAGCACGACGCCCGCCGCGAACACATCCGAGCGCCGATCCATCGACTCGCCGCGCAGCTGCTCGGGCGACATGTACGCGAGTTTTCCCTTGAGCGTGCCGTCCCCCGTGACGTGGGCGCGGCCCGCGGCGCGCGCGATGCCGAAGTCGAGCACGCGCCCGACGCCGTCGACGCCGACGAGCACGTTCTGCGGCGAGACGTCGCGATGCACCACGCCGAGGGGCTTTCCGCGCGCGTCCTTGGCCTCGTGCGCGGCGTGCAGGCCGTAGAGCGCGTTGGCCAGGATCGTCGCCACGATCTTCGGAGGGATCTTCTGCTTGCGTTTGCTCGCGGCCACGATGAGGCGCGAGAGCGGCTCGCCGTGCACGTACTCCATGACGAGGAAGACCTCGCCGCCTTGCGAGACCACGTCGAGCGTGGTGACCACGTTCGGGTGGCGGATGCGCGCGGCGATCCGCGCCTCGTCCGTGAACATCGCGACGACGTCGGGGACCTTGGCGTGCCATGGATGGAGGCGCTTGATGGCCACCGTGCGCGCGAATCCTGCGTCGCCGAGCAGGCGGCCAAGGTGCACCGTCGCCATCCCGCCCGCCGCGATCTCGTCGTGGACGCGGTAGCGACCGAGCAAGAGGCTTTTCGGGCCGCTCTGTCCGGCTTCCATCCGAGGGTCAGGCTATCACGCCGACGAGCCGGGCTCGAAAGGCTTGCTGCGTGCTTTGATGAGCTGGAAGTACCGGCGCGCGATGCCCGAGGCCGCGGCGGCGGCCCCCACGTTGCCGTTGTGCGCGGAAAGCACGCGTTGCACGTACCTTCGCTCGAACGCGTCCACGACGCGCTCGCGGGCGCGCGGCAGCGGCAAATCGAGGGCCAGGGTCTCCTCGATGAAGTCCGGCCCTCCCGGGGGCCCTCCGGGGGTCCCTCCGGGGGTCCCTCCGGGGGGCGGGGAGAGCGTCCTCGGGCCCGCGCCCCCCCACGCGGGCCCGACCGACGACGGCCCCGCATCCCGCGCCCCGGCTCGTTTCGTCTCCACGGTCGCGACCTCGCCGAGGGCCACGCGCCGCGCGACCGCGTTGTGCAGCTCGCGCACGTTGCCCGGGAAGCCGTAGTCCTCGACGCGACGCGCGAAGTCCGCGGGGAAAGGCACGTCCTTGCCTGCGAGATGACGCCAGAAATGATGCGCGAGGATGAGCACGTCGCCCGTGCGCCTCCGCAGCGGGGGCAGCTCGATCCGCGCGACGGCGAGCCGGTAGAAAAGATCGTCGCGGAAGCGCCCTGCCTGGATCTCGTGGTCGAGGTCGCGCCGCGTCGCTGCGAGGATACGAACGTCGACGCGCACCCATTTGTTCGAGCCCACGCGTTGCACCTCGGAACGCTCGAGCGCGCGGAGGAGCTTGGCCTGCAGGGCGAGCTCGAGATCGCCGATCTCGTCGAGCAAAAGCGTGCCGCCGTGCGCCTCTTCGAACACGCCGCGTCGCGCCTCGGAGGCGCCGGTGAAGGAGCCGCGTTCGTGTCCGAAGAGGGCGCTCTCGACGAGGTTCGGCGGCACGGCCGTGCAGTCGAAGACCACGAACGGACCATTTTTTCGGGGCCCCATCTCGTGGAGCGACTCGGCGAGCACCTCCTTGCCCGTGCCGGTCTCGCCCTCGATGACGACGGGAACGTTCGAGGCGGCGAGGCGCTCGCAGAGCGGATACATCGCGCGCATCTCGGGGCTCGCGCCGACCATGCGACCGAAGCTCTGGGCCGTGGGGATCCGCAGCGGCGTCTCGCCTTCGAGCCTGTCGACGCGGATCTGCGTGCCGCCGAGCGACACGATCTCGCCGCCGCGGAGGAAGGCGTCCACGATCGCGACGCCTTGCACGAAGGTGCCATTGGTGGAGGCGAGGTCGGTGACGCGTAGCCGTCCGCCGATGATTTCGAAGGCCGCGTGCCTTCGCGAGACCTGTCGATCGTCGAGCGGGAGGTCACACGTCTGGCTCTGGCCGGCGAACACGCGCGAGGGGTGGTGCGGAGCGATGGCGACGCGCTGTCCACCGCTCGGTCCGAGGACCACGAGCGCGAAGCCTGCCGTGGGAACGTGCGTGGGCAGCCGCTGGGCAAGCTGCGTCTCGACCTTGTCGTCGAAAAGTTCTTCGTCGTCGGAGCTCATGCCTGGGG
>JANMGF010001658.1:0-5491 GCA_031374535.1 Polyangium sp. (in: bacteria) | reverse complement strand
GCGGAGCTTCGCCCCCGAACCCCCATGTCGGACAAGCTTCCTTCCGGCCGCCTCGGTCGCCTCGTTCGTCTCGCCGAGATTGGCGCGCGTGCTGGATCGAGCTTGCTCCTCCGTCGCGACGGGGAGGACGCCGCCAAGCGTGCGGCCGAGGTCCTCGGCAATCTGCGCGGCGTCGCGGCCAAGGTCGGCCAGATGGCCGGGTACATCGACGGCCTCGTCCCCGACGAGCACCGCGACGCCTACCAGCGCTCGATGAAGACCCTGCTCGCGGGCGCGCCGCGCTCCTCGCCCGAGGCCATTCGCCACCTCGTCGAGGAAGAGCTCGGCGCCCCGCTCGATCGCCTCTACGCCGAATGGGACGACGAGGCCGTCGCGAGCGCCTCGATTGGCCAGGTCCACCGCGCCCGCACCCTGGAGGGCGCCGAGGTCGCCGTGAAGGTCCAGCACCCCGGCGTGGCCGAGGCCGTCGAGAGCGACCTGAAAAACGCGGGCCTGCTCGAAGGCGCGCTCTCGATGATGGGCACCCGCAAGATCGATTCGAAGCGAATGCTGGAAGAGGTCCGGGCCCGCTTTCGCGAGGAGCTCGATTACGGTGTCGAGGCCCGGCGCCAGATCGAGTTTGCCGGCGTCCACGCGGGAGACCCGAAGATCCTCGTCCCCACGGTCTTTCTCGAGCGCAGCACGCGCCGTGTGCTCACGACCCAGTTCGTGCGCGGCCGAAACCTCGACGAAGCGAGCCGCCTGCCCGAGCAGGACCGCGTCGAGCTTTGCCGCACCCTCTGGCGTTTCGTCTACAAAGGCACGCTCCTCGGCGAGATGTTCAACGCCGACCCACACCCGGGCAATTACTTCTTCCAGGACGACGGCCGCGTGGCTTTCCTCGATTTCGGCTGCGTGCAGCTCATCCCCGAGAAACGCCGCGGCGTCGCGCGAAAGCTCCACCGCGCGGCCGTGGAGCGCGACGAGGCGACCTTCACCGAGGCCGCGAAGGTCATGCTCGAGACCCGCGGCGGCGCCCACGAGGTCCGCGTGCTTTCGTACATCCGCCGCGCGTTCGAGCCTCAGTTCGGCTCTCCTTTCCGTATCACGCGTGAGTACGTGGCGAGCCTGGTCAACCACATGAAGGAGGCGGGCAAGGAGACGCTGCGCGCCGCGGACGACTCCTTCGTGCCCATGCCCGAGGGCATGCTCTTCATGAACCGCCTGCAGTTCGGGTTCTATTCGGTCCTCGCCCGGCTCGACGTGGAGGTCGATTACGCGGCGGAGGAGCGCTCGTTCATGCCGTAGACGCGCCCCCGTGCGTCGTGCTCTCATCTCCCCGGAAACCCGGAGGAGAGCACTTCATGGCCACCAAACGTACACCGAGCACCACGAAAAAGAGCGCCCGCAAGGCGTCTCCCAGCGCCGTTTCGTCGCGAACCACCTCGGCCCCGACGACGAGCGCCGCCCGCGCCCCGGCCCCGGCCGCGAAGCGCACACGCACGGCCTCCTCCGGCACCACGGCCGCCGCCGCCGCACCCGCTCCCGCTCCCGCTGCCGCTCCCGCTTCCGCTACGAATCGGATCTACCTCGAGCTTTCCGAGGATGGCGGCGGGTCGCACAAGTTTTACGAGGTCCTGATCGACGGGACCAAGGTCTCGATCCGGTATGGCAGGATCGGCGACGGCGGGCAGAAGCAGGAGCAGAAGTTCCGCACCGCGGCCGAGGCGATCGCGTTCGCGCAGAAGAAGGCCAACGAGAAAAAGAAGAAGGGCTACGAGGTCGCTGTGCAGGGCCAGCGGCAGAAACGCGCCGTCACCCGCAGGACCATGACGAGCAAGCCCTCGACGTCGAAGCACGCGCCCATTCTGTGGAAGTTCTCCTCCGGCGACGACGCGCTCGGCATCTACATCGACACCAAGCTCTGCTGGGTCGGCAACCAGAAGGGCGCCGTGTTCGCCGTGACCGCGGACGGCACGGTCGAGCAGCAGTTCAAGCTGCCCGACGGCGTGAAGTGCATCATCGCCGACGACGACTGGCGGTACGCCGGCTGCGACGACGGCAACGTCTACGACCTCGGCGGCCACGTCCCGCGCATTGCGTACGAGGTCGAGGAGAACATCGACATCTTCTGGCTCGACATCTACCGCGGCAAGCTCTGCGTCTCCGACGCCAGCGGCAACCTCGCCATCTTCGATCACGAGAACGAGACCAACTGGAAAAAGAAGAGCAAGGGTTCGGGCGGCTGGATGGTGCGCGCCGACGAGAAGGGCGTCTACCACGGCCATTCGAGCGGCGTGACGAAGTACGCCTGGAAGGACGGCAAATCGGTCTGGGACGCGAAGACGAGCGGCTCGGTGCTCTTCGGCTGGCAAGAGGCCGCGGACGTCTACGCGGGCACGACCGACGACAAGATCTACGTCTTCTCGAAGGACGGCAAGGCCGGCGTCGTCTGCGATTGCGACGACTCGGTCTACTCCTGCGCCGCGTCCCCGGGGGGCAAATACATCTTCGGCGGCGACTCGAGCTCGTCGATTTATTGCTTCGACGCCGCGGGCAAGCGGCTCTGGAAGCTCGCGACCGGGTGCGGCTCGGCGTACTCGATGCAATACCTCGACGACAAACTCTACATCGTCACGACCGACGGCTCGCTCGCCTGCATCGACGCGAGCGAGGACGCGATCCAGAAGGCGCAGGCGGGCGAGGTGCCCACGCCGCGGGACATCAAGGCCCCGAAGGTCGAGGAGATCCCCTCGACGCAGCTCGAGACCACGCGCGACACGTCGAAGGGCGTGATCGTCGAATGCGTGAAGCAAGCCGGAAAACTCCGCATGCGTGTCGTGTCGCCGGGCTTCGAGTCCACGTTCAATTGCCAGTTCCCGCGCAACATCCGCGTCGAGGGCGCGAAGTACGTGGTGGACGAGGTCCGCGAGGTCCAGGGCGGCGGATTCTACCGCGCGCTCGGCGAGATCCGGCGCCTCGTGCCGTGACCCCATAACAGCCGTCCGGCGAGGATTTTCCCGTCCCGAGCGCGGAGAACCTGGGGTTTCGAGCGGGATCAGCCGCGCCCATGGGGCCCGCTCGGCTGGCCCGTTGCGTGCTTGAGGAACGCGTATGATCGCGCTCCTCCTGAGCTTTGCATTGGACATTCTCCCGAGGCGGTCCGTTCTCCACGAACCGCCCCGCCTCGGCGCGGCGGCCGCGATCATTCAGCGCGCCGTGACGGAGGCGTACGTCGCCGAGGTCGTGGCGATGGAGGACGCGGCTGCGCGGAACCTGCTCATCACCCAGGCGTACGGGGATCTTTCTGTCGAGATCGCGGATCTGCTCGGCAGCGGCGCCGGCATCAACTGGTGCACGATGGCCGCCTGGGCCTCGCGCCGCGCGGGACAATCCATTCGTGGCGAGGATCTCCCGCTCCAGCACCTCGTCGCCCGCGCCGCCGAGCGTGTCCCGGGCGCGCGGCGGTTCCTCGACACCCTGCGCGACGTCTCCCGCGAGGTCGGCTGTGGCAACCGCGAGGTCTTCCTGGAGGTCGCCCCGGCCTTCGCCGGCTTCGCGCGCGCCTTTCGCGCAGGCGATCCCACGCTAGCGGATTTCTTCGCGGGCTTTTCGCCCGGCCCGCCCGAGCGCGGCGGACAGGACATCCTCCGCCGCGCATTCGAGCTTTATCTCGAAGCCGCCCGCGCGCCCTGGGGCAAACGCAAGGCCGAGCTCCTTTACGCCGCGAACCTTTACGTCGCCCTGCAGGAGCAGACGCGCCTGCAGCACCGCATCGCGGCGGCCATGCCCGGGGGCCCGACCACACGCGCCCTCGTCACGCGGGCGGGGCTGGTGCTCGAGCTCGGCGGGGGCACCGCCGTCCATCGCCTCGGCGAGGATCTGCCCAATGGTCCGTTCGGCGAGCACCTCGAAAAGCTCCACGATCCGGAGCTCGTCGCGCTCGTCCTGCGCTTCGACGCCGACATCGAATCGACGTGCGGCAGCCGCGCCGAGCGCTGGGACGAGCTCGCCGATCGCATGCGCTTCATCGTGGAGCTCTTTCGCCTGCACGCGAGCGACGCCTCGCTCTTCGAGGAGCCGCTCAGCGCCGCGGAATGGCTCACGCTCACCGGACGCGTCCGGCCGCGGCGCCCGTTTCGTCCTTTTCGTTGACGGCCCACGCGGGGAAGTCACGAGGGCCTACGAAAGACGCGCGCGCCCCCCCCGGCGAGCAGGCTCAGCCGTCCGAGACCTTCACGAGCTGCTTGCCCGTGTTTGCCCCGGTGAAGAGGCGACGGAGCGCCGACGGCGCGCTCGTAAGACCCTCCGCCACGTCCACGCGATCCTGGATGCGCCCCTCGGCCGCCCACCGCCCGAGATCCCCGATGGCCTCGAGAAACCGCGGGGCGTAGTCGGTCACGATGAACCCTTCCATGCGGCCCCGCTGGATGAGCAGGTTCAGGTAATTGCGCGGGCCGGGCGCGGCCTCCGTGTTGTTGTAATCGCCGATCGCCCCGCAAAGCACGATCCGCCCGCGCATCGCGAGGCGCGCGAGGGCCGCGTCGAGGATCGCACCGCCCACGTTGTCGAAGTACACGTCGATCCCCTTCGGGCAGAGCTCCCCGAGGCGCTTCTGGACGTCCTCGCTCTTGTAATCGATCACCGCGTCGAACCCGAGCTCCTTGACCCACGCGCACTTCGCGGCGCCGCCCGCGATACCCACGACATGACAACCCTTGATCTTGGCGATTTGCCCGACCGCATTGCCCGTCGCGCCCGCGGCGCCCGAGACCACCACGGTCTCGCCTTCCTTCAAGCGCCCCACGTCGAGCAGGCCGAAATAAGCCGTGAGCCCGGTGATCCCGAAGAGGGAGAGCGCCATCGTCAGCGGCACGCCTTCCGGCAGCTTCATCGGCAGGCCCGCGCCCTCCAGCACGGCGTGCGTCTGCCAGCCGAGGAGCCCGGACACGAGGTCCCCCGGCGAAAAACCCGGCGCGTTCGAACGCACGACGCGCCCGACGCCGCCCGCCCGCATCACCGCGCCGATCTTCACGGCCGGCATGTACGAGTCCCGCGCCATCCACATCCGCTGCGTCGGATCCACCGAAAGATACAGCGTCTTCACGAGGATCTGGCCCTCCCGGAGCTCCTCGGCCACGGGCTCCTCGTGCCACGTGAAATCGCTGTCCTTGATCATCCCCTCGGGCCGCGCGGCGAGCCGCCAAGAACGGTTTACTTCGGTCATCTGAACACCTCTCGGCGCGCACCCTATCCGGCGAGCGCGCCGCGAGCAATGGGATCGACGTCTCCCCTTCCCTCGAGCACGATCCCTTCTACACTGCGCCCCATGGCGCTCCCCCCCGGACCCTCCTCGCTGCCGGCCTTCACCATCGCGAAGTGGCTCTACCGCCCGTTCCCCTTCCTCGACGCCTGCGCCAAGCGTTTCCCCGACGCCTTCACCCTAAAGCTCCCGCGTATCCCCAAGCCGGCCGTGCTGTTCTACAATCCCGACGCCGCCCAGGAGATCTTC
>JANMGF010001625.1:0-3742 GCA_031374535.1 Polyangium sp. (in: bacteria) | reverse complement strand
CGGACAGCCCCCTCCTGGGGTCCGGGGCAACGCCCCGCGCCTACCTGTGAGAGAACCTCATGGAACGCCGAGCAACCGCAACAGCTCGGCGGCCCGTCGATCCTCTGGATGCGCCTCGACGAGCTTCCGCGCGTGGTGCCTCGCCTCCTCGGCCACGCCGCTCCGGTACGTGAGCAACGCAAGGTTGTACCGCGCATCCGCGAACGTCGGATCCGCGCGAAGCGCTGCGAGGTACGCCGAACGCGCGCCGTTGTAGTCACCACGTCGATCCGCGACGATCCCCAGATCGTACTGCGCCTCGGCATCGCTCGGATCCGCAGCCACGAGCGGACCAAGCACCCGCGCCGCCTCGTCGAGATCTCCCTTCACGAGCGCCGACGCACCCACGAACAACGCAGCGCTCCTGCCGGCCCCAAGCTCGACAGCACGTTTCGCCTCCCGCATCGCCTCGACGTCCTTGCCTTGTCCCACGAGCGCGAGCGCGAGCGCGTACCGCAGCCGCCCCTCCGGTCCTCCCAGCGCAAGCGCGCGCCGGGCCTCTTCCTCGGCCCGCACCGCCTGCCCGCTCAGACCAAGCGCCTCGGCATGGAGCGCACGGAGCGGCGCATCGCCGGGGCAACGCTCGTGGGCGGCGCGCGCGTGCTCGAGGGCCTCCACGAAGTCGCGGGCGCGGATCGCGATTTCGGCACGTTCGCCCAGGCAACGACAGCTCCCCGGATGCAGCCGCAGACACTCGTCCACGACGGCGCGCGCGGCCAGAAAGTCCCTCGACCCGAGCGGGCGGCGCGTGAGCTCGCCGATGGCACGCGCATGTTCGCCGTCGCGGCGCAGAGCCTCCCACCACATCTGCGAGGGTGAAGCGAGCCACGCCGCCGCCGACGCAAACAGCAGCGCGCCGAGCGTGATCACCCCGAACGCCGCGAGGCCCCGCGCATTTCGCGCCCCGGGGAGCTTCTTCCGCGCGAGCGTCGACACGGCGAGCGTGATCGATCCCCAGAGCGGGACCGCGACAAACACCACGCCCCGCCCGAGCGGCGCACGTCCCTCGCGAAAATACAACGCAGCCCCGAGAGCCGCCGCGACCGCGACCCACGCGAGCGCCGCGCTCCACGCAAACCCCCGCTGCCCCGCGCCCCACGCGCGAAGACGGACCGCGCCGTAAAGCACGGCCGCACAAAGCACCACAGCGAGGATGGCGGAGACGATCGGGTTCGCCGCGGGCGCGGGTTCAGGTGAAAACAGCGGCGGCGCGAGGGCGAGCAGCAAAAAGAGCGCGGCGCGCGTCACCACGTCGAGCAGGAGGGCCACGCTTCGAACCTACCCCGCCGGGACGCTCGACACGTCACGCTTCGCGGCCTCGACGATCTCTTGCGCGTACCTCGCGATCAGCGCCTCGTCCTCGCCCTCGACCATCACCCGGAGCTTCGGCTCCGTGCCGCTCCACCGCACCAGCACGCGGCCTCGGCCCCCGAGCGTCTTCTCCACCCGGTCGACCACGAGCCGCATCGTCTGCATCGATTCGAGCGGCAAAGGCCTCACGAACGTCGCGTTCTCCAGCACCTGCGGCACACGTTGCATCGCGCTCGACGCGAGCTCCGAGAGCGGCTTGCCCGACTCGAGCATGATCGCCAGGACCTGCAACGCGGCCACGATGCCATCGCCCGTGGTCGCGTGGTCGAGGAAGATCAGGTGCCCCGACTGCTCGCCGCCGAAGCTGTATCCACCCGAGCGCATGGCCTCGACGACGTACCGATCCCCGACGGCCGTGCGCTCCATCCGCCCGCCCTCGGTCGCGAGCGCGCGCTCGAGCCCCCGGTTCGACATCACCGTGCTCACCACGGTCCCGCGCGGCAGTTTTCCCTGACGCAACAGCCGCAACGCCACGAGCGCCATCACCGCGTCGCCGTCGACGATCTGGCCCTTCTCGTCGACCATGATCACGCGGTCGGCGTCGCCGTCGAGCGCGATGCCGATCGCGGCCCCTTTTCGCACGACCTCGTGCGCCACGTGGTCGGGATGCAAAGCGCCGCAGTCGCGGTTGATGTTGCGCCCGTTCGGCTTCACGCCGAGCGACACGACGTCCGCGCCGAGCTCGCTGAAGACCGCGGGCGCGACCTTGTACGCGGCCCCGTGCGCGGCGTCGCAGACGAGCTTCATGCCGTCGAGCGCGAGCTGCGCCGGGAACGTGTTCTTGCAGAACACCACGTACCTTCCACGCGCGTCCTCGAGCCGCATCGCGCCGCCGATCCCCGCGCCCGTCACGCGCAGGGCGTCGAGCTCGGTGCTCTCCATGAGCCGCTCGATCTCGGCCTCCTCGGCGTCGGGCAACTTGAACCCGTCGGGGCCGAAGATCATGATGCCGTTGTCGCCGTACGGGTTGTGGCTCGCGCTGATCACCACGCCGGCGTCGGCGCGCATGCTCCGCGTCAGCTGCGCGACGGCCGGGGTCGGGATCGGCCCGCTCAGCATGACGTGCCCGCCCATCGCGCAAATGCCCGAGGCGAGCGCGGTCTCGAACATGTAGCCGCTGAGCCGCGTGTCCTTGCCGATGACGACCCGGACCTTCCGGCCTTTTCCTCGCCGCGAGACGAACGCGATGGCGCGGCCGAGTCGCAGCGCCATCTCCGGGGTCATGGGCGCTTCATTGGCCGTCCCACGAACCCCATCCGTCCCGAAGAGCTTGCGTCCGCTGCTCCTGGTCAAAGGCCCTTGCTCCTTCTTCCCCGTCGACTTCGTCCTGGCCACGCCGCCACGCTAGCCGCGTACGGGGCCGTGCGTTAGCCCCTTGATGAGGCGCACGACGACCGTTCGGCCGCGGCGACGGGGCTCGACCGGGTTGGATGGTTCCCCGGGGGTTCCGGTTGTCCGGGTTTCGGGAGGAAAGTCAGCATGGCTCGTTTTGTCTCGTCCGATTCGCCGCGCGCCGCAGGGCCACACGTCCCACGACATAACCGATCGTGAAGATATGCCACGGCCTTAGCCCGCTCGCCTCCCCGCGGTACACGGGCTTCACCGGGACCTCATGAATACGGTATCCATGCCGAGCGAGCGTCCCGAGCAGATCGTTCGGATATCCATACCGCGGCCACATGCCCTCGCGGAGCAGGCAATCCATCGCCTTTGCTCCGATCGCCGTGTATCCGCACTGGCTATCCGAAAGCGACGATAACCCCGCCGCGTGCCGCGTCATCCACGCGAGCGCCGACGTCCCCGCGAGCCGGTGGAGCGGCATGTCTTTCCACACATCCGGATGACGCAGGCGGTCGCCTTTGACATAATCGGCCTCGCCCCGCGCGACAGGCCCCACCACGGCAGGCAGATCGAGCGGATCCATCTGTCCATCCCCGGCCATCACGACAGCGACGTCGGCCGAGAGCGCGCGCGCTTCGCGATATCCTGTCAGAATGGATGCGCCGACGCCGCGGTTCTCGGCGTGCCGCGAAAGCACGAGGCGGCCATCTCCCGCGGCGCGCGCGGCGGCCGAGGTGTCGTCGTCACTCGCGTCGTCGACGACAATGACGTGGTCCACGAACGCCGGCACCGACCGCACCGTGGTTCCAATCCAAGCTCGTTCCCGGAATGCCGGGATCACGACCGCGATGCGGGTCTCGAAGAGCACGAGAGCGCCTTAGTCGCCGTGGGCTGCGGTTTCAACATCGCTGGCGAACATCACGACGTTCAGAGCGCAGTCGGGGAGGCGCCTCGCCGGGGCGCTGCCCCGGGCCCCGCGGGGGCTGTTCGC
>JANMGF010001608.1:0-13596 GCA_031374535.1 Polyangium sp. (in: bacteria) | reverse complement strand
CATCCAGGTCCGACCAGAAACGAGCGCCGTGCATGTCGGAGCACGGGAGGCGCCAGATCGAATCCAGCTCCGTCGCTGGGACTTGGTCCGGGCAGATGGACGTGATGCAAGCAGCCTCGCAGGCGTCCGCGAGCTCGTCGGGGACCTCGAGACACTCGAAGTCGCTCTCGGCGCACATCTCGAACACGTCGTCGAGGTGCTCTTCGCAAACGTCGCCACGGGGACCGTCCGAGCCACCCCTGCGCGCCCCTAGACCCACGGTGATGAGGACGGCGGCTACCGCGGCGACGGCGATGAAGGTTCCTCGACGACGTGTCATGGCGCTCTTCGCTACTCCCTGACGCACACCCTACACCACAGGGCAGAGAGACGCGAGACCGAGACCAGCCTGGATCAAGCCCGCGAGGCTCGGCTCTCGGCGAGCTCGAGGATCCGCGCGCTCGACGCTTCCTCCCCCTCGGCTTCCAGCGCGCCTCGCAAGGTGGCCTTCGCGTCGGGCGCCGCGATGCGCTCGACGGCAATACGCAATCGACGAAGCGACTCTTCGTCTCGCGAAGCGGCAAGGGCCACGAACGCGGCGGCACGATCCACGAGCGGCACGCCAGGGCTCTCGGCGACACGGAGCAGCTCGTCGGTGGGCACGGGCGAGGTGCGCATGCCCTCGTGCGCGCCCGACCCGATCGCACGAAGCGCCCGCGCCCAGCTATCGTAGGTCCTGCCTCCACGCCCGAGGGCCTCCGGCGCGCGCGGCGGGCAACGCGCTTTTGCGGTCTCGATGGCGACGCGAATCAACGAGATCAAAACGTCCCGCTCGGCCCATCGCTCCTTGAAGATGCTGGTCGCAAAGTCGACCGCGCCGCCCGAACGCAACGCGACGTTGATCCCAGGGTTGTGAAAGTAAAACCCATCCGAGGTCTCGACGTAGGCGATGTCGCGGTACGCAATGAACCGCGAGCGGATCCATACGAGCAGGAGCCCGTCCTCCCCGACGACGAGCTTGCGCGGGTAGAGCACGACGAACAGGAACGCCAGGGCGATCGACACGAAAAACACAGCGCCCACGGGCCCCTTGCGGACCAGGGCCTGCGCGAGGAGCGCGAGGAGCGCGAGCAGGAGCAGCCCGACCCAGGGCAGGAGCGGCGAGGGCAACGAGAAAATGGGGCACTCGTCGGGCGCGCGGCCGAGATCCCGGAGGAGCGTGTCCCGCTGGGGGAGGCCCGCGGGGGGAGGACGCGCGCCGCGGGGCTTGCCTGGGGTATGCCGGCTCATGCGAGGCGCATGATTACCCCCAGGCGCGCGCCGCTGAAAGGCCGGATTGAGGAGCGGCGCATGCGGGCCAAAACACATTCGTAGCCGTCGCGAAGGCGTTCCGCAAACTGCGCCTCGGCTTCGCGACCGTCGAGGGGACGTCGTTTTCCGGGCGACACGGCTTCGCGACCGTCGAGGGGACGTCGTTTTCCGGGCGACACGGCTCCGCGATCGTCGAGGGGACGTCGTTTTCCGGGCGACACGGCTCCGCTGGACTCAACCCTGGAAAGGTTCAGTTACCGACCCTGAGACTTTGGGGCAAGGACACAAACGGAGACCAAGAGAACTCGACGCGATTGCAACGCTCCGGCCCGGTCAGGATGACGCCCGCGCCCATCCCTCCGCCGTGACGAGCTCTCGCACGCGCTCGCGTATCGCGTCCCGGATCTCTCGCACGCGCGCGCCCGGCTGCCCCTTTGGATCGGGGAAGGGCCAATCGTCGCGCCGCACGCCAGGCACGACCGGGCACGCCTCGCCGCATCCCATCGTCACGAGCAGCCTTGCCACGGCCGCGAGCTCCGGCGTCAGCCTGCGCGGCGTTGCCGTGCTCAGATCGATTCCGAACTCCCCCATGGCGGATTGCACTTCGGGATGGACCCGCTCGGCAGGCTCGGTGCCTGCCGATAGCGCACGCGCAAGGCGGGGATCGGCAAGCTCGTTGAAGAAGGCCGCGGCCATTTGAGAACGGCCGGCGTTGTGAACGCACGCGAAGATCACCGTCATCATGTTTCGCTCTCCGTTCGGGGAACAACGACATCGGCCGCGGTCTCGGGAAGGCGAGGCACGAGCCAACGGAAAAGGGCTGTCGCGCTCGCCGCGCCGAACAGTTGGGCCACGAGGAAGCCTGGCACGTCTACGGGGCGGATTCCGGCAAAGGTATCGGTGGCAGCTCGCGCAAGCGTCACGGCGGGGTTTGCAAAGGACGTCGACGCGGTAAACCAGTAGGCCGCCGTGATATAGGCGCCGACCGCGAACGGCACCGCGGCCGAGCGACGCCGCGAGCAGCCCCAGATCACGGCGAGCAGCCCAAAGGTAGCGAACACTTCGCTGATGAGTTGACCCGCGCCGTTCCGCGCATGTCGAGAGGACGAGAAAATGGGCTCACCGAACATCACGTCAGCCGCGGCAACCCCTATGAACGCTCCGACGATCTGCGCCAGGACGTACGCCGGCACGTCGCGCCACGGCAGGCCGCGCTGCGAAGCATCGGCGATCGTCACTGCGGGGTTGAAGTGCGCGCCGGAGACGGGCCCGAACGTCAAGATCAGCGCCACGAGCCCGGCTCCCGTGGCGAGCGTGTTTGCAAGCAACGCGATTGCCACGTTCCCGCCCGATAGGCGCTCGCCCATGATGCCGGACCCGACGATGATTGCGAGCAGCAGGGCCGAGCCGAGCCCCTCGGCAACCATGCGACGGCAGAGCGACAGCGGCCTGGTCATTGTGCTCGCCTCCGTTCGGGTGCGCTCGTTGGAGCGGGACAACATGCGGAGGCGTCCGGGCTCGCGAGCGCTTCCGCGAGCACGTGCAGCGCGGCGATCACGCCCTCGCGTTTCTCTGTCGGGATGCGTGCGAGCAGCGCAGCGAGCACGAGGCGTTGATCGCAGTGCAGCGACTGCAAGGTGCGCGTTCCCTTCGGGCGGAGCTCGAGGGTCACCACGCGCCCGTCCTTCGCGCTGCGCACGCGCTGGACGAACCCTTGCCTTTCGAGCAGAGCGAGGTTGCGGCTCGCGGTGGACAAGTCGATCCCGAGCTCGGCCGCAAGCGCAGTCGTGGAAAGCGTGCCTGCGTCCTGCACCGCTTGCAGGGTCGCGAACTGCTGAAACGTCAGCGTCCCGCAGCACACCTGCTCACGCTCGATGCGTCCGATACCTCGGGCGACGCGCACCGCGAGGGAGGCGAAGTTGGGGGTTTGGCCGTCCACATGCTTGTACTATACAAGCATCGGAGGCTTGTCAAGAGACGACGCGGGGGCCACTTATCGGAGGGCGATCTGTCTGCGTCATATCGTGGGGCACTTCCGCCTTGATCCTGCTCTGCCCGTTGAGCGCTTTATCGTACGCGCGAAGCTGCTGCGTCACGCAAGCCTGAGCCTTTCGCCGCTCACCCTCGGCCGCTTTAATGCATAGCTGGCCGAACCCCCGATCTCGGCGCGCTCGTCCCCGGCGATCGTGGAACCCCGACGAGCCCACCCCCGGCGCGGCCCTCTGCCCGAACGGAGCCATGTGCGTGAATGGCCAATGCGGCGGCGTCGTGCCATGCATGTCCGACGCGAATTGCCCCGCCGGCCAGTTCTGCACACCGAACGGCGTCTGCTCGCCGGGCGCCTGCATGCCCCAGCCCGAGACATGCGACGGGGTCGACAACGATTGCGACGGCGTCATCGACGAGCCCACGCCCGGCGCCATCCTCTGCCCCGCGCCCCAGCTCTGCTTGAACGGAGCGTGTACGGTCAAGCAATGCATGAGCAGCGCCGATTGCCCGGCGGGCACGACCTGCCAGAACGGCCTCTGCAAGTGATCGTCCCGCCGCTCGGCGATTGAACACGCGGCGGCCGGGCGGTCGTGGTATGGACGCTCCGCGGCCGCCCCTTCCTTTGCGGTCGCCACGGCGGCCATGTACTTCCCTTCCCGCAAGCCATCCATCCCCAAGCGCCCCGCAGGGCGGTCTCGCGTGTTCGCCTGGCTCGGCGCGGCCCTCGCGCTCGCGGCACTCCCAGCGGGCTGCTCGCTCGGGAACCTCAGCCCCGATGCGTGCGGCCAGAGCGGCGAATGTTCCGCGCTCTTCGGCACCGGCAGCGAGTGCGTCCAGGGATACTGCACCGACCCGGTGAAATGCGCGGGCGACGCCGACTGCGCGGAGGGCGCCTGCAGGGGCGGATTCTGCTCGGTGGCCTCGTGCGAAGGCGCCGTGTCCGGTCGTCCTTGCTGGGCCTGCGCGCCGGAGTCGCGCCTGGAGTTTTTGAACGCATGCACGAACGCCACGTGTGTCCCATTCGACAAGGCACGCGTCACCAAGCTTTTGCCGGACGGCTCTCTCCCCCCCGTCCCCTGAACCTCGCGAGGACACCCATGCGCGCACGCCATTTTGTATCGTTCGTCCTCGCCGCGGCCTGCCTTTCGCTCGCCTCCCCCGCCGAGGCCGTGCTTTGCAGCAGCCTGCCAAACCCCGTCTACATCAACGGCGGGGGCGGCATTTTCATCGAGAACCTCGGCCGGGTCCTCTCGGCGGAGGGGATCACCCTCGTCTACAAGAGGCAAGGCTCCTGCCTCGCCGTCGACTCGATCGTGAATGGGACTCCGCTCGTGGGCACCGAGGCGGCCGGCACCGGCGGCCTCTACTGGGACTCGAGCATGGAATATGCCTGCGATTTCGATCTCGATGGCAACGTGGCCAATGTCGCGATCTCGGACGTCTTCGCGTCCACGTGCTCGAGCCTGCCGAACGGCCTTCCGCAGGACATCGGCGATTACCTCGGCCCCGTCGAGGCCTATGGGTTCGCCGTGCCGCGCCAGTCCACGCAGGAATCGATCAGCCGCGAGGCCGCTTATTTCGTGTTCGGCTTCGGCGCCGACTCGGGCGTCCTACCCTGGACGGACCCGGCGGCCATCTTCACGCGCGGCGAAAGCAGCGGGACGCAGCAGATGATCGCCGTGGCCACCGGCGTGCCCGTCGATCGGTGGAAAGGCACGCTGGCCTCGTCGAGCTCGGACATCGTGGCCAAACTCGCGAATGCGGTGGACAAGGAAAAGGCGATCGGGATCCTCGCCTCCGAGGTGGCCATCGAGAACGAGCTCGCCGTCAAGCTGCTCGCCTACCAGGAGACCGACCAGGACTGCGCCTATTACATGGATTCGACGCCGACGGCCAAGGACAAGGTCAACGTGCGGGATGGCCATTACCCGATCTGGGGGCCCTTCCACGTCTTCACGAAGCTCGATCAGGACGGCTATCCCCTCGACAAGGTCGCGGCCGATATCGTCTCCTACGCGGTCGGCACGAAGGACCCGCCCGGGCTCGACCTCGTGCAGGTGCTCGCCTCGGCCGGCATCGTGCCCGAATGCGCGATGCGCGCCACGCGAAACGCGGAAATGGGGCCGCTCTCCTCCTTCCAGCCTCCCCGCTCGTGTGGCTGTTACTTCGACGCGCTCACGAAGGGCTCGACCCCGTGCGAGCCCTGCACCGCGAGCACCGATTGCCCCGCGAGCGCCCCGGCCTGCAATTACAACTACTGCGAAACCCAGTAGGGATGAGGAGACCGATGTTCAGGGCCGGTCGGGGGGGCCGGACGAACTTCGAGCAGGGGTAGATTTTTTTCGTCACATCCGCGCCCGACGGGAACATCCCCGGTGTGGCTTCCAGGTCGTTCGGGTAAGGCCCGGGCCACGCAGGTTTTTCGAGGGAGAAGTCGCCATGATCAGTGGGCACATCGGTGCAGGTCAGTACATTCTTTTCCAGCGAGATCCGCGCGTGCAAAACGCGCCGCTGCTCGAGGTCGGGCGCCTCGTGGTGACGGAGCTCGACGGCGATACACGCGTCGAGCACTGGTTCCTTTATACGAGCGCGCCCGTCGGATCCGGATACGCCGCGTACCTCCGGCCGAGCAGCTCCTTCCTGAACGTCGCCGTCGGCCTCGCCTTCCGCGGCGCGGGCGCTCCCCCGCCCGACTTCAACGTGACCGATTCCCTCGCCAGGCTCGCGCTCTCCACGAGCTGCGGCATCGAGTACATCGAGGCGCGTTGCGACCGGCTCCCCTCGAACAACGCAGGGAGCCTTGGCGTGTCCGCGGCGATGCCGAGCCTGCCGCAGCAGGTCGACCTCGGCATCTACGACATTACCCAGGGAAACCAGCGCGTCGGCGTGCTCGTCGTGACGCCCACCGCAGGCGGCACGCTCGAAGCGTGGCACCTCTTCGACCGCGTCATGTCGGGAGGTACGTTGAGCACGAGCACGCCGAACGAAGGCCCGTACACCGCCCCGGACCCGAACCTCGGTGGGACGTACGCGCTCACCTACCTCGGCAGCGTGAGCACGCCGGATCTCTCGGGCCGCGCCGTCGTGACGGTCAATGCGCTTTGTGCCGTCGCCGCCTGAACGGAGCCTAGGCTCGGGACAAACCCTCGAGCGACTCCTCCACCGACAGGATATCCATCCGATCCCGTCGTCGATCCACCGGGGCGAGCAAGAGGAGCGTTTCGATGTCCTCGGCTCGCCACGTCACCGGCACCCCGGCCTCCGCGAACAACGCGAGCGCCTGCAAACCCACGCCGGGGATGGGACACGTCTTCGAGGCCTCGACGAGGACCCGCACCTCGGCGTCAGGCAACGAGCCGCCGTGGGCGAGGAGGAGGCCCGCGCAGAGCAGAGACCCGACGCGCTCCTGCATCGGTCGCCACACGTGGTAGCCCCGACGGGCGAGGTCACACGCGAGGGTTCGATCCCCCGCGCGTTTCGCGACCGCGGCCTCGGTCAAACACACGAGCGCTTCCAGATCCGGCGCGCCCACGAGCGGCGTCGCCTCGACGAGCTCGAGATCCACCGGACCCGCGTCGAGAACACCCATCCGATACGCGACCGAGCGCAGGATCCACTCGGCCCGACCCGCGCAAAGCGCATGACGACAGTGACGCGCGAGGGCGAGCGCCTCCTCGGCCGTGGCCTTCGCGTCCTCGAAACGGAACGCTTCGAGCAGCGCCGAAGCCCCGAAAAGAAGCGCCCAGAGCCGCGTCACGGGCCACGCTTCGCCCGCTGCCGCAGAGAGATGACACGCCGCGGCCTCGTCGAAACGACCCTGCCGGTAACGCAGACGGCCGAGCCAGCTCGCCGCGCGCGCCTGCGCGACCCGATCATTCGAGGCCTCCGCCCACGCGGCGACCTCGGCGAGCGTCGCCTCCTCGACCGCGAGCGCCCCGCGACGCGCCGCGAGCACTCGCACGCCCTGACGCCGACGCTCGAGCGCCGGATCCAGGAACGGCGGCACCGCGTTCGCCTCCGCCACCGCGCGTGGCGCCCACGACCCGGCCGCGAGCGCCGCACGCACGAGCGCCGCGAGGTGACCGAGCGCCCGATCCTCCGCGCCCGGCCGGCAAAGCTCGTAGAGCACACGATCGAGCGCGATCGACGTGTTCTCCGCGAGCGCGATCTCCACCCATGACGCGAAGAGCCGCGCCCGATCTTCGCTCGAAGCATGCGGGTTCTGCCGCAGCGCGCGCACGCCCTCCGTGAGCAGGAGCGTCGCCCGCGCGGTGTGCCCCTCCGCCGCGAGACGCTGCGAGGCGCGCGCCACCTCCCGCGCGATGTCACTCGCACCCCGAGGACTGTCGATGTCGCCCTTCAGGAGATGCAAGAGCCTTCCCGGCGCGCCGATCGGCAACACCGCGGCGAGCGCCCGGTGCGCGCGCTGGCGTGCCTCCACGGTCCAGATCTCCTCGACGTCCGGCCAGATCGCCGGGAGAAACTTCCCCTCGGGCAGCGGGCGCAGGACCTCCGCGCGCACGAGCGCGTCGAGCTCGTTCTCGATGTCCTCCGGAGCCTGGTTCCTCGCCTGCGCGAGCACCCACGCATCCGCGTGCGGAAACGCGAGCGTCACCCACACGACGAGGTCCCACTGACGCGCCGGCAGATCGAACCGCCTCGCCGACAGGTCCCCGTGCGTCGCGACGACGAGCCCCGCTTCGAGCACCTCGATCGCCTCTCGATCCACGGCCACACGCTCGCCGTCCCAGCGCGCGAGGCCCGCGCGTGCCCACGCCTCGAGCTCACGCGTGACGAGCGCCGGCTCACCCGCGGTCCGCGCGAAGAGCACACGCGCGGCGTCCTCCTGCAGGTAAAGCAGGCGGTTCGGCCCGGAGAAGATGCCCTGAAGCGCCGCGGCCGTACGCGAAGCCGACACCTCGCGCGGCGCGTCGACCATGAAGCGCCGGAGCGGCGGCGGAATGCTGCTGGTGCGCGCCGAGGGGATCACGCGATCACGCAGACGAACCACGACCTCCGCCGCCGAACGCGGTCGATCCGCGGGGTTCGTCGCCAGGAGCTGATCGAGCACGACCGCCACCTCGAAGGGCAGATCGGGCACGAGAGCGCGCAGGCTCGGCGCAGGTTCGTTGAGGCGCGACAGAATGAACGCGCACATGTCGCGTTTCTCGTGAGGGACGCGACCCGTGAGCGCGAGAGAAGCCATGACCCCGACCGCGTAGAGATCGGTGCGCGCCGTGGCGCGTTGCTCGCGGAACTGCTCGGGTGCGATGTACGAGAGCGTGCCGACGATCTGCCCGGTATCCGTGAGCCTGTCGCCCGACGTCGCGGACGGGGACGAGAGGCCAAAATCGAGGACGACGGGGCGTTGGTCGGGGCCGACGAGCACGTTGTCGGGCTTGAGATCGCGGTGAACGATGCCCGCGGCGTGGATACGCGCGAGCGTCTCGAGCAGGCGAATGAGGACCGGTTCGAGCTGGGTCCACGTGCAAGGTACGGGCACGCCGGGGAAGGGCCGACCCGTGATTCGTTCGGTCACGAGGAAGGGCTGGTCGCCTTGCAGGCCCTCGTCGACGAGGCGCACGACACCGGGGAGCCGCAGGAGCCTGAGCACGGCGATCTCCCGCTGCGCACGCGCCGCGCACGTCGCCGACACGGAACGCAGGAGCTTCACCGCGACCCGCTCGCCGGTCAGCGTGTCCTCCGCTTCCCACACCGTGCCTTGCCCGCCCTTGCCGAGCGGCAGAAGAAGCGCGTACCGATCCGCGATCCTGTCCCCGAGCCGCTCCTCGCGAGGCCGCGGCATCGGCACCTCTTCGATGCGCGCGACCCCGCGCATGAACGAGTCGTCGGACGCTTCTTCTCGCGAGGAGAGCGAAACGGAGGAGGACTCCTCCGCGACCTGGGTGATCGAAAACCTCGTGTTCACGCGTCCTCGTCGAGCAGGCCCTCGCGGCGCGCCATCTCGCGTAGCCGATCCTTCAGGATCTGGAACCTCTTGCGTAACCGCGCCCCTTCGCGGCGCTTCTGGTCGGCCGTGAGGGGCGGCTCGTCCTCGCCGCGGAGCACGACCGCGAGCTCTTCCCACGGCAGCTTGCGGTCCACGCGGAGCATCAAGAGCTCCTGGTCCTCCTCGGGCAGCGAGGCGCGGAGCGCGGAGAGGCGGCTGCGCGTCGTCGTCCGCAAGTACGCCGCCGTTCGTGTCCGGATCTCGGCCACGACCGCTTCGATCTCGGAGCTGTCGAGCGCGCCTTCACGCTTGCGTTTGCGCGCCGCGTCCCTGCGGTAGCGGAGCGAGATTTTGCGCGCGATGGCGTACGCGAACGTGCGAAACGAGGACTGGCCCTCGAAGCGCTGGAGGCCCTGCCAGAGCCCCTCGCCGAAGAGGGAGAAGACCTCCTCCGCTTCGATCTCGCTCCGGTGCAAGGCCACGAGAAACGCGTAGATCTCGGGCCCATACGCCTCGAGGACCGCCGTCGCGGCGCCCTGGCGATCTCCTTCAGCGATACGCCTTTCGAGCTTTCGCTCGAGGTCGTCCCGGTCCTCCGCGGTCATGGTGACGTGATTCCCGAAGCCCGAACGTCCGGCGTCGGGCCCTCCAGGCATCCTACACCATCGGCTGGACGTCCGGGTTTCGCCTCCGCGCCCTGGCGCTCATCCCCGGTCGGACCCCGCATCCCTCGCGCACCGGAATCCGCTCATCACCATCCGGTAGCGCGCCGGGTGGTGCACGCGGTTCGTCGAGCGAAGGCCCGTGGCGTGGTAATTGAATCCGCCGCCGCGGAGGACGCGCTCGCATTCGGTGGGGATCGCATTCGACCCGGTAAACCCTTGCTTACGCTTCTTGCGGAGCTCCTCGTACGCGGCCATCGTCTCCTCGCACGTCCCGCCCTTGCCCTCGGGCGCGCCGGCGCGGCCGTAGGCGAAGGGATCGTAGACGTCCTCCGCCCATTCCCACACGTTCCCGGCGAGATCGTGGTGTCCATAAGGGCCGCGGCCCGCGGGGTGTGTCCCGACATCGGCGGTCACGCTGACGGCGAACACCGCGCGCTCCGGGCCGGGCGGCGCATTTCCCCATGGATAAAGCCGACCGTCCGTGCCCCGCGCCGCCTTCTCCAGCTCGGCCTCGCGTGGCAAACGTTTGCCCACGAAACGGCAATAGGCGCGGGCGCTTTCCCAGGAGACGCTGCTCACGGGTTGCTTCGGGCCTCGAAAAAGTTTGTCGGGGCCCACGCCATTCCGATCGGCGTTGCGTGGATCCGGGGGCGGGCAGGTCTCGGCCTGGATGCAGCGCGCGTAGTCCCCGTTCGTCACTTCCGTTTCGTCGAGGTAAAACGCCGGGAGCGTGACCTTGTGGGCCGGCCATTCGTCCGGCTCTCCGCCGCTGTCGGCGCCCATGAGAAAGGGGCCCGCGGGCACGAGGAGCATGCCGTCGATATGCGTGGGGAGCGGCTTCGTCTCCGGGGGCTCGCGGGGCGGAGGTTTCACGGGTTCGAGCGGCGGCGCGGCGATCCACGGCGGGTTCGAAACGACGGGCAAAGGCGACGGCGGAGGTCGAGAGGGAGCGGCCTCGGGCTCCGGCCCGGCGCTCGTGCATGCGGCAACAAGGAGAAGGGCCCCGAGGATCGAGGCCTCGCGAATGGGAAAACGTTTCACTGGCAGCGGCGAACCACGACGTCGTCGATGTTCCACGAGGGCCTCATGTCCGCTCGACCTCGCTCAATGCAAAAGCTCTTCCGGCACGAACCCGTAATCGCTCTTTGCCTCGGTCTTCGCCGGTTTCATCCTGTAGACGTGATCGTTGCGCAGGAGCGTCGCCGAGAGCACGCCGATGGCCGCGAGGAGCGGGACAAACCCGAGCACGCCGCTCACCCACGAGCGTTGCACCACCTCGGCGTCACGCACGACCTCGAGCACGTCCGGGTGCTCGGCGAGGAGCTTGTTCCAGAGGGCGCCGTGCACGCGCTCCGCATCGACCCGCATCGGGCCCACCGAAAGCGACGCGTCGATACCCGCGAGCGTGAAGGCCGCCTCGAGATACTCGCGGTCACGCATCGACGGCTCGAGCGCGATCACACGATACCCCGCCTTCACCGGCCCACCCTTGCGATACCCCGTGCCGGTCATGACCGTCGCCGCGCGCTCCTCGAGAAAATCACGGAGGCGCTGGGCGATGCGGCCTCGCGTGTCCTCGTCGAGCACCGCAGGGTCCACGGGGTGGCCAATAAAACGCGCGTAAAGGAGGCGCTCGGCCTTCTGCTCGCGGCTCGGGCGGCCGATCACCGAGAAGGCCGCCGTCGTCAGGCACGCGAAAAAAAGGACCAACCCCGCGCCGGCATAAGCCGTGGGCGCCTTCGAGGTCCCGGCCATCACGATGCCGGGGATGAACGAACAGAGCGTGGCGGCGACGCCATACGCGCGGAGATACCCCGCGGCGACGCTCTTCCAGTGCATCTTGAGGTGCACGACCTGATGCGTGTCGATCGAGCCCTCGCGGACCACGATGTGCGACTGCACGGGGTAGATCGGCAAGAACTGGAGGAAAGCAAACGTCGTCGCGATGTAGGTGCTGCCTACTTGATCGACCTTGCCGTAGAGGCGCCTTCCACCGATGACGAGCACGCTCGGAGGCTAACCGTGATCCCTCGATTTTTCAACGCTTCGAACGCGCCTGCTGCGGGGAGGGCTCCGGGGCGAGCACGCGCGCGAGGGCCGCGACGCGCAGGGCGATGGGATGCGACTCGTACATGTCCTGCTGCGGCAGGGCCTCCACGACGAGACGGGCCGAGAACTGGCGGAAGAGCGGGAGGCGCTTGGCGAGCTTCGACGGGACATACGCCGGGATCTGCGCGGCCCCGCCCGGAGCGCCGAAAAGCGCGCGGATCCATTCGTCGTCGAGCAGCTCGCGTTTCTGGTAATGCCGCTGGTTCAGGAGCGTACGTTCGGTGTGCGTGACGAGATAATCGGGCGGCAGGATCCGATTGGCGTTCGACCACGCGTCGCGCACCCGGACCGTGAAGCTCTGGACGACCTCGGGGGCGCCTTCGAGGGGCATCTTCATGACCTCGTCGACCATGTCGAGCACCTCCTTGAGTTTCTTGTCGGTCACGGCGAGCGGCGCTGCGGCCCGGGCCGTGGCCTTCAAGGTCTCGATTTCGTCGAACGGGAAGACGATCGTGCCGGAGAGCAAATACAATGCGGCGTCGTGCTCACCGCCGTCGGATGCCTCGCCGGTGCGGCCGGGGACGAGGTCCTGCTCGCGGGCGGGCTCGGCGCGGGAAAGGACCGAGAAGACGTCGGCCTTCGTGGCCTCCTCGAGGGCCTCGGGCGAGGGCGGAGGCGGCGGGGCCTGGCCACGTTGCGGGGCGACGGCCTTCGGCGACGGGCGGAAAAGCGGCGCCCAGGCGGGGTGCTTGCGCATCCGCGCGACGTGGGAGGACTCGTACCAGAGGAGCTCGATGGGTTCGCCCGGGGCGCGCGCCGCCGGTTTGTCCTCGACCGGCTTGCGTGGGGCCGGCGGAACATTCGAATCTCGCGTTTCGGGGGACCCGGGGCCCGCGGCGGCGTTGGAGGCGGCGAGCACGCCCTCGTAACTCGCGGCGGACATGACTTTCCCGTCGGTCTCGCCGAGCGAGACGGGCTTGGGCGCAGGCGCGCGCTGGAGGACGCCGAGCGAAGGCGGAGAGGGGTTCGTTGGGCCAAACCCGGTCATCGCGGGCGGAGGGCCAAACGCGGGGGCCACCATCGCCGGGGGAGGCGGCATCGGAGGTGCCCCGGCCAAACCCATGGTCGGCGCGGGACGCGGTGGTCCTGCCAAACTCGGCGGCGGGGTCATCGGAGGGGCCATCGGCGGGGTCATCGGAGGGGTCATCGGAGGCGCCATCGGCGGGGCCATCGGCGGGGCCATCGGCGAGGCCATCGGCGGGGCGACGGGCAAAGCCGCGGGCGGAGGGGTCATGGGCGGAGCCTTTGCGACGTTGCCGCCGGCACCGAAGGGCATGATGGGCTTCTGGCCGAAGAGCGAGGCGATGGAGATCTCGCGCGTCCGCTCCTCGGGCTGGGGGGGCGGCTTGGGTTGCTCGGCGGGGCGCTTCTCCTGCTCGGAACGCAGCGCGCCCACGTCGCGGATCGCCGTGCCCTTCTCGTCGTCATCGTCGTCGCTGAAATCAGGAAGCGCGTCGCGTCGCCCGAACGGCGTGAAAGGCATCACCGGCTTCTGGCGGGGCAACGTGTCGGCGCGGATCTCCGTCGTGGTCTCGGGATCGTAAGCAATGACGGGTTGCGTGCGCCGGAGCTCGTCGCGGGCCGAGGTGGTCG
>JANMGF010001604.1:0-2993 GCA_031374535.1 Polyangium sp. (in: bacteria) | reverse complement strand
GCGCGCTTTCGACAGGGATAAGGTCGCCAGCCGAGACGTCGACGCTGCGGTCTTGGCTGGCAACACCCTCGCCAGTCTTGAACGGGCCCGTTGGATGAACTGCGCGTTGCGCAGTTCATCCCCCCGGTCCAGGCCGTGCCTGGTCCGGGTCCAGGGGCGGATAGCCCCTGGTGGGGTCCGGGGTGAAACCCCGGCGGCGCGACGCTGTGGCAGCACCCTCTCAGAACCCGTCCGTCCCCGTCCCCGCCCAATCCTTCCAGGTCATCGCGCAGCGCCGATCCTTCTCGTGCGCCCCACCCGCGCAATATGCCGCATCGAACGGCGGCCCCAGCACGAACAACGTCGACTTGCTGACGAACGGTAGATCCTGGAGCGTGGTCTCGACCATCTCCGCTTGCCTTCGCCGATATGCATCGAGCTTTGCCTCGCCGACGAGCGCCGCGAGCTGCTGCTGCAAGCGCTCGCGTAGCTCCTCGTCGTCCGTCACCGCGAGCGTGCGTTGCATGAGCCGGATCGCCGCGTCTCGTTCGCCCTGTCGATTCAAGATCCCCGCGCCCGCGACCGCTGCCCACCCCATGTGCCCCGCGTCCCCGCCGAGCTCCCCCGCGCGCGCCAGCATCCGCGCGCCGTCGGCCTTCCACGCCGCGCGCTCCTCGGGATCCGTGAGGTACGTGCCCGGCGCGATGAACGCGATGAACTGCCCCGCCGTGCGCCAGATCTCGGGATCGAGCGGCCGATTGCGGGTCCCACGCTCGAGGATGGCGCGCGTGCGATCGATGTCTGCGCGCCCCGCCTCCGCGACCTGGATCGTGATGAGCGCGTCCGCGAGCAAGTATGGGTCGCGGAACTCCGGATCGAGCTCGTTGATCGTGTCGATGAGGTCCGCGACGTTCTCGAAGCGCCGCCGCTCGAACGTGTGGAGCCCCTGCGAGACGAGCACGTGCGCCCAGAGCACATCCGCGAGCGCCGCGCGATACCCGAACGAGAGCTGCGCGACCTCCTTCGGCGGCGGCAAGAGGTGCACGTCGCTCGTCTCCTTCACGCGCGCATGCTCCTCCGCGACGCGCGCGCGCACTGAGCCGATGCAGAGTGCCGATGCGCCTACGAGGATCGCCGTGCGGATGTAGTCGCGGAGCCTGGGCACCTCACTCCACCTCGCGATCGACGAACATGCCGGGCAGGACCCGCGCGGGCTCTCCGGGCAAACGTTCGCCGCGGACCTGGAACGTGGAGAGCTTGCCGTCGCCGTCGAGGTCGCCGTGTGCGGTCGCGACGAACCGCATCACCTTCGTGACCGGATCGAGCTCACTCTCGAAACGAAACGAAAACGCGTGCGGGTCCTCGACGCGAAAATCGAGCGAGCGCCAGGTGAGGTGCTCCCAGATCTCGGGCGCATCGACGACACGCACGCCACGCGGGACCTCGGCCGGCGTGAGTGGCGAGGCTGGAGGGAAGCTGATCTCCTGCGGCCTCGCCTCGGCGTACGCGATGGCGTGGGTGACGAGGCGATCGAGGTTGTCGAGGGGCTCGCTCAGCTTGGAGGCGTGCAGGTTGCGGACGAACGCAGGCACGGCCACGGCGAGGACGCTGCCGCCGATCGCAAAGGCCACGCTGAGCTCGAGCGCGCTCCATCGCGACATGGTGCCCTTCTAGCGCGGGGGCGGGCGGGATTCCACCCGAGAAGCGGCCGCCCCGCGGCCCGGGAAAACCTGGCGTGAGAGCGAGTCTGCTCGATAAAAAACGAAACCCGGACCGCTTGTGCGGCCCGGGCTTTGGAGGTGAGGTCCGTCAGCGCGTGTCGTGCGCGCGCGAGGCTTCGATCACTCGTACTCGTTCGCGATGAAGACCTGGGTCGCGCGGACGAGCTGCTTGGTGGTCGCGTCGACCTGGCCGGTCAGCGTGAAGACGCCGAACTCGGTGGTGTCGCCGTCGAGATCACCCTTCGCGGCGGCCTCGAAGCTCTCCGCGCCGTTGACCGCGGGGCCGGCGGGCGTCGCCGTCGCGCCGACGGGCGCGCTGCCCTTGGTGTACTGGTACTGGTAATAGACCGGGTCGCTGATCTCGAAGCGCAGGCACTTCCAGCCGTTCGTCGAGTCGCCCGCGCCGAAGTCGTTGTTGGCCGCGTTGTTCGGCTGGTACTTCTTTGCCGCAGGAACGCCGGCCGCGGGGACGATCGTCGACGAGCCGCAGAGCGCGTGCGTCGGGACGTTCGACTCCTGGCCGAGCGGCAGGAGCTGCGAGTTCGTGTTCTCGCGGTCGTACGACTCGGCGGCGGCGCGGGCGATGCGGCCGATCGAGTTCTTCGCTTCGCTCGTCTTGGCGCTCTTCAGGTAACGGTTGACGCCGAAGATCGCGAGCGCCGCGAGGACGCCGATGATGGCGACGACGATCATGAGCTCGACGAGGGTGAAACCACGCTTCTGGTAACGCTTGAATGCACGCATGACGGACCTCCTCAACACGAAACGTTATGGATCGGCAACCGCCGTCCTTCTATCGATCCCACCTCGCCGAGTCAAAAAAGCTCGACGGATTCTGGGATTTTTCTGTGACAAACCACCTACCGAGAATCGAATCGCCGACGTATCGATGCTTCACTCGTCATCGCCGTTCGTCGGCTCGACGCAGAGCTCGCCCGTGAGCGAGGACGAGGCGAACAGCGAGAAAACCCCGTCGGCGTCCTGGTCTCCCGCAGCCTGGACGACGAACCACGGACCCGTGACGGTCGCGTGGGCGGCGTTCCAGTTCTGGCAATACGCCACGTTCGGGACCGCGTCGGGCTGGGGCGCGATGCCCGCCATCACCGCATAACCGAAACGAACCGGGCCGTCCGTGGTCACGGCGAGCTCCATCCAGCAATCGTGGACGGCATCTCCCGTGTTCCCATTGTCCCAGTTGCGTTTCTTGTCATTCGGCGTCGCCGGATACCAGTTCGTGAGAGAATTCGAGCACCCACGATACTGGAACGTCTCGGCCTTGAATGCCTCCTCCGC
>JANMGF010001566.1:0-2194 GCA_031374535.1 Polyangium sp. (in: bacteria) | reverse complement strand
GCGGTCGCGAAGGCCGAGGATCCGGTCGTGCCCGCGTTGCCGCTCTGGGAGTATCTGCGCGAAGAGGCCAAGGTGGTGTTCCCGCCCCCCGAGAAGCTGAACGGGAAGGGCCGGAAATTGAGCTGAATTCGAGGCGGTCGCGCCGGTCGATTCAATTTGGGTCACAAGGGTCACGCGCGGACGTCTCTCCTTCGAGGCCCTCGGTGCCCCCAGGAGGTCGTTCGTGTCCGTTCGTTTGTCCGTCCACCGTTCGTCGCCGCTCGTCCTTGCGCTCCTCGCCTTGCCCGCGTGCCAGGGCGAGAAAAGCGCCCCGACGCCGCCGCCCTTGTCCTCGCCTCCGGCCGCGCAAGCGAGCCCCAGCTCCGGCGAGGCGCGGGACGAGCGCGGCGAGTTCATCCGGGCGCGGTACACCAAATACGAATACCGCATTCCCATGCGCGACGGCGCGCGGCTCTTCACGGTGGTCTACGTTCCCAACGACGCGAGCCCGTCGCGGCGTTACCCCTTGCTCATGATGCGAACGCCCTACTCCGTGGGGCCGTACGGGGCCGAGCGGTATCGCACCCGGTTTGCCTCGGAGGACTCCGAAAAAGAGGGGTTCATCTTCGTCTCCCAGGACGTGCGGGGCCGGTACATGTCCGAGGGCGAGTTCGTCAACGTGCGGCCGCACCTCGACAAGAAAGGCCCGAAGGACATCGACGAGAGCACCGACACGTACGACACGCTCGAGTGGCTCACGAAAAACGTCGACGGCAACAACGGCCGCGCCGGGATGCTCGGCGTGTCGTATTCAGGGTTTTACGCGTCCGCGGGGGCGATCGACTCCCACCCGTCGTTGAAGGCCATCTCGCCGCAGGCGCCGATCGCGGACTGGTTCCGCGGCGACGACATGCACCGGCACGGCGCCTTCAACCTCCAGCTCGCGTTCCACTTTTTCTCCTCTTTCGACAAACCGCGGCCGAAGCCGACCGAGGGCGGGGACGACGACTGGGAGGATTTCGAGTACGGCACGCCCGACGCTTATCGGTTTTTCCTGGACATGGGCCCGTTCGCCGAGGCCGAGACGCGTCATTTCAAGGGCGAGCGCCCGTTCTTCCGCGAGATCGTGGCGCACCCGAACTACGACGCGTTCTGGCAGGCCCGGAACATCCTGCCGCACCTCCGGAACATCGGGGCCGCCGTGCTCGTCGTGGGAGGGTTTTACGACACGGAGGACCTTTACGGCCCGCTCGCGACGTACCGCGCGATCGAGGCGCAAAACCCGAAAACGAAGAACACGATCGTGATGGGCCCCTGGAAACACGGCGGCTGGCGTCACGGCAAGGGGGACAAACTGGGCGACGCCGAGTTCGGGTTCGCGACGTCGACCACGTTCCAGGACCTCGAGCTCGCGTTTTTCAAGCACCACCTGAAGGATGGGCCGGATCCGGGGCTGCCCGAAGCGCTGGTCTTCGAGACCGGCGCCAATCGTTTCCGAAGGTTTGACGCCTGGCCCCCGCGCGGGACGGAGAAAAAGCGCCTCTACCTGCACAAGAGCGGCGCGCTCTCGTTCGATCCGCCGAACAACGCAGAGGTCGAGAGCGACGAATACCTGAGCGACCCCGACAAACCCGTTCCTTATACCCAGGACATGACGAACGGCTGGTCGTCGAGTTACATGGCCGAGGACCAGCGCTTCGCGGCGCGTAGGCCCGACGTGCTCGTGTATCGGTCGGAGCCGCTGGAGCGGGACGTGACGCTCGCAGGGCCACTCGAGGCCGAGATGTGGGTGAGCACGACGGGGACCGACGCCGACTGGGTGGTGAAGCTCATCGACGAGAATCCAGGAAAGATGCCGGGGTTCAACAAGGAAGATCGGTCGGCGGGCAAGAAGGACCGGGGCGGCCAGCAGATCCTCGTGCGCGGCGAGCCGTTCCGCGGCCGTTTCCGCGAGGGCTACGAAGCACCAAAGTCGTTCGTCCCCGGCGAGCCGACGCGCGTGAAATTCGCGGTGAACGACGTCTTCCACACCTGGAAACGTGGGCACCGGATCGTGATCCAGGTGCAATCGAGCTGGTTTCCGTTCATCGACAGAAACCCGCAGAAGTTCATGCCAAACCTCTTCGAGGCCAAAGCCGCCGATTTCACGAAGGCGACGCACCGGGTGTATCGATCCCAGGCCATGCCGAGCGCCCTGGAAGTGACGATCCTCCCG
>JANMGF010001565.1:0-1909 GCA_031374535.1 Polyangium sp. (in: bacteria) | reverse complement strand
CCACGTCGGAGGTGCCGAGCTCGGAGAACGAGGTGCCCTCGATCGTCCTACTCGCGAGGAACTCGGCCGTGATCTCCGCGAAGCCGCCCGAGGGGGGAGGCGTGATCGGGGCGATGCGGGCCGTCGTGAAGGGTTGGCTCTGGAAGAGCCCGGCCGTGGTCCATCGCACGTCATTCGTGTCCGAACCCCCGTCGAGGTTGTAGCTGGTGTTGTTCTTGTAGATCCGCCTTCCGTTCACGTTCTTGTCGACTTCCGCGGAGGGCGGGAGGCGGACGCGGCTCAGCTTGCCGCCATCACTGACGAAATAAACGTAGTCGGCTCCGGGGCTATGGAACGTGCCCCGGGCGCCGGAGAGCGCCTTGATGGGAAGATAGGTCGCCATGAATGCTCCTTTCGAGCAGCAAAGACGAGCGCGTACGGCGAGCCCCAGCAAAGGGCCCCGATCCGCGCGCTCGTGGTCGATACGCCACCTGCGGGAGCAGCCGCAGGTGAATTACGTATCCCGATGAATGTGGTCCCTGAAGCGCTCGATTGCAAGAGCAGCCCCGGCGCGAATATGTCCTACCTTCGGGAGCCGCGCGCCGGTACAGAACGGCGACCTGGGTGACAGGCGTGCTGGCGCGGCGTGACGTGTCCACCGAGGCGCCCATGCAACGATCGCTCGATGGCCGTGTGACGCCCTCATGACGTCGCGCGCGCCCCCTTGCACGCGGCCGTACGGTCGTGCTTCGTGGGCCGCGGGGGTGATGCTTGGAGGAACACGAATGAACATGAAAACGATCACGTGGACAGGCGCGACCGCCGCTCTTTGCGGGCTCTCGGCGCTCCTCGGGGGCTGCGGTCCCACCGAGGAGGGCAACACGAAGCCCACGCCTCCCTGGGCCACCCTGAATGGGCAAGCGCCGCTCGTCGTCGGGCACCGCGGCGCGAGCGGTTATCTCCCGGAGCACACGCTCGAGGCGTACGCGCTCGCGATCGAGCAGGGCGCCGATTTCATCGAGCCGGACCTCGTCGCCACCGAGGACGGCCAGCTGGTCGCGCGGCACGAGCCCGACATCAGCGCGACGACGGACGTCGCCACGCGCCCAGAGTTCGCGGACCGCAAGACCACGAAAAAGGTCGACGGCGTCGATGTCACCGGCTGGTTCGCCAGTGATTTCACGCTGGCCGAGATCAAGGAGCTCCGCGCCATCCAGACCCGCACCTATCGCCCGCAAGAGTTCAACGGTCTCTACGCGATCCCGACGCTCGAGGAGGTGATCGCGCTGGCGAAGGAGCAATCGCAGAAGACGGGCCGGACGATCGGCATCTACCCGGAGACCAAGCACCCGACGTATCACCAGGACCTCGGGCTGCCGCTGGAGGACAAGCTCCTCGCCGCGCTCGCGAAGGAGGGGTATACGACGGCGGACGCGCCCGTGATCATCCAGTCGTTCGAGGTCTCGAACCTGCAATCCTTGCGGCAGAAGACGGGCGTGCGGCTGGCGCAACTCGTGGACGCGGACGGGGTCGACCTCGCGGGCAAGATCCTGCTGATCCCACCCTACGACAAACCGTACGACTTCTTCGTGAAGAACGATCCGCGCACCTTCGCCGACCTGCTCACGGACGAGGGGCTCGCATTCATCAAGGGATACGCCGACGGCGTGGGGCCGTGGAAACGGTACATCGTGCCCACGGCGGGGGTCGACGCGAACGGCGACGGCGCGGCCGACGACGTCAACGGCGACGGCGCAGTCGACGAATCGGATCGCACCGTGCTCGAGCCGACCGATCTCATCCTGCGGGCGCACGACGCCGGCTTGACCGTGCACACCTGGACCTTCCGCAGCGAAGCGCAGTTCCTCGGGAAGGACTACGCCGGCAACCCGGCGGGCGAATACCGAGAGCTGTTCCAGCTCGGCATCGA
>JANMGF010001553.1:0-1801 GCA_031374535.1 Polyangium sp. (in: bacteria) | reverse complement strand
CTTGACACGGTAGGGGTCGCCGGTTCGAACCCGGCCGCGCCTACAAAGAGCCGATACGAGGACCCTCCCGCAGGTTCCCGCTTCATTGCGGACGTCGCCTGCCCGTCCTCGTGAGGACCTTTGGGGTCACCCGGAACGTCGCGACCGTCGGAATCGACGGGAAACACGCGAACACCACGCACACCATCCATGCGGCGCACCTCGTGCACCTGAGCACCTCCGTGCGCATAGGGCGTGACATCGTGGCTGCTCCTTCGCGTGGAGATCACGCAGAGCCTGGCCCCCGGACCGGTGTCGCCGCGCCTCCGAGCGCCCTCCCGGCCCACACACACCCCACCCACCCCCCCGAAACCCACGCCGTCCCGCGGAGGACGGACCCTTTTACACGACTTCGGTCCTTGGAACAGCTTCCGCCCGTTGATAACGCGGACCATCCAGGCGAGATTGTGTAGGCCCTTCCGTTGCCATCCCGGCGAACGAGCGGGGCGAACCGTACTGTCCGATCACAAGCAAGGAGACAGCGAGACCACACATGAGCATGCGACGCTTCGACCCTCGGCAGGCCCAGCGAGGACCTCAGATCCGAATCAACCAGCGAATCCGGGTTCCGGAGATCCGGGTCATCGGGGAAGAGGGCGAGATGCTCGGCATCATGCCGACCCACGAGGCCCTGCGGCGCGCCCAGGAGCGAGGCCTCGATCTGGTGGAGGTCAACCCCAAGGCCGACCCGCCCGTCTGCAAGATCCTCGACTTCGGCAAGTACAAGTACGACGAGAAAAAGAAGGCACGCGAGGCGAAGCGCAAGCAGAGCGTGGTCGAGATCAAGGAAATCAAGCTCCGTCCCAAGACGGACGATCACGACCTCCAGTTCAAGACGCGCGCGGCGCTGCGCTTCATCGAGGCGGGCCACAAGGTGAAGTTCACCGTGCGCTTCCGCGGTCGCGAGATCACGCACCCCGAGAAGGCGCAGGAGCAGCTCGACTGGATCACGCAGCAGTGCGACGAGCTCGCGAACATCGAGGTGCGCCCCGTCATGGAGCAGCGCACGATGACGCTGCTCATGGCGCCGAAGCCGGCCGTCATGCAGAAGGTCGCGCAGGCACGCGCAGCGGCCGAGAGGGCTCGGCAGAAGGCGCTGCAAGAGGGCCGCGCCGCACCCGCGCTCACGCAGGACGAGGAGTCGCTGCGGAAGCTCGAGGAGCAGCTCGACGAAGAGGATGATGACGAGGATGACGAGGAAGAGGGGACCTGAGGCTCCTTCTCCTTCGTCCCCGCAGCGAGCAGGCGGCCAAGGCGCGCCTGCTCGCGCGGTGGATCTTCCTACCGCTTCTCGCCGCTCCTCTCCTCGTTTTCCCCATCGCTGCACGCGCGCTCATCGACCGAGGCGCGCCTCCCCTCGGCGCGCGGATCGCCGATGCGATCGATCACGCGTTCGCCTGGCGCACCTCCGAAAAACAACACGCACCCGCGCATGGCCCGAGCTCCCTCGATCTCGGCCTCGACCTGCCGCACGTCCCCGGCCTCGACGTTCTTCCCACGCCCGCGGATCCGCGTGATGGCGAGCGGAAGAGCTCGTCCGCGCGAACCCCTCTGCCACGCGGTGGCCTTCACGTGCGCGCCGACGTCGTCGCGCGGGCGGTCGAGAGCGGCGCGCGTCCCTCGGGCGTACCCGTGCCTGCAAGTGGACCGAGGCCCGCGGGGCTCGCGTTGCAAGGCGTGAGTGGCTTCGGCGCCGGTCTTCGCGACGGTGACGTGCTCACGCGGATCGGCGGCATGCCTGCGACGTCGATCGGCGTGGTCA
>JANMGF010001535.1:0-1937 GCA_031374535.1 Polyangium sp. (in: bacteria) | reverse complement strand
GCGGAGGCGGAGCGGGGGGCGTTCCGGCAGGACCTGTATTTCCGGCTGAACGGGATCACGATCGATATCCCACCATTGCGTGAGCGGGTCTCGGAGATCGAGCCGATGGCGCGGAGCTTCGTGGCGCGAACGGCCGTGCAGATGAACATGCGGGCGGAGCCGCGGCTCTCGGGGGCGGCGCTCGAGGCGCTCCTTGGGTATGGCTGGCCGGGGAATATCCGGGAGTTGCGCAACGTGATCGAGCGGGCGGTGGTGCTGAGCGCGGGGGGGACGATCCTTCCGGAGCATCTGGGGCTCGGCGGTCGGGGGGCGTCGGCGCCGCCGGCAGGGCGAAAGTCGAGCCCAGAGCTCGTGACGATACCGCCGCCGCCGCCGCCACGGCCATCGAGTGTCGGATCGGAGGTCGAGCCGGCAATCGCACCGCTGCGCGTGCCCGTGGGCGAAGACGAGAAGCGGCGGATCGTGGAGGCGCTGGAGCTCTGCGGAGGGAATCAATCGAAGGCGGCGGAGATGCTCGGGATCTCGAGGCGGACGCTGCTGACGAGGTTGGATCTGTACGGGATCATGAGGCCGCGGAAGGGGCGGTGACGCGTCCCTCGTGACGAGGGGGCGGTTGTGTAGGTTTGCGCAACCTGGATCAGGTTGCGCAAGATTGCGCGGACCGGGTTGCGCAAGTGCCGAGCAAGGTCCGGACGTTTTTCCCGCGATTCGCTGAATTTCAACGTTGGCACGACGGGTGCAATGTGGCCCCGACGAACAGCGCGCGTAGCGACAGGCAATGTCGTCGATGAGCGCCGCGTGAGACGTGGTTCGGCCAAACGCCGAGGCATGGCCGTCGGGTATTGCGGACGAGGAGGATGGGACGATGAAACGGAACTGGCATCTGGCTCTGTTGGGGATCTCGGCGGCGGTGGCGGCCGGCTGCGGCGCTGATATGGACACCGAGATGGCCTGGGACGAGGGCCAGGTGGCCAGCGTGCAGCAGGCAGAGGTGCTCACGTGCCCAGCGTCGGTTGCCGCGACGGCAGCCACGATCACGGCCGACAAGGGGCTCGTCATTCGAGACCTCACGGTAGTCCAGGACGAATGCAGGACGAACTGGAACTCGGCAAACCTCGCGTGCACGACGACCACGAAAAATAAGTGGCATTTCTGGTATCTGATGCAGCAGATGGCTGGCACGAACAACCCGACGCGATTCGTCCTCCGAATGCTGGAGTCGGTCGCGTCGTGGTCGACGCCGGTCAACGGGATGCAATTGCAGCCGAGGACCCTGATCAGGGACAAGGTCATCAACCCCTGGATGAACAAGACGAACCAGGTCAACGGCAACAGCAACTGCGTCCAGAGCCTGTCGATCGATGCCCCAGCGAACGCCAACTGCAACCTCGACCCCGGCTCGACGCCGCTGCGCTTGCTCGCGATCGTGAACCGCATCGACCTTCGCTCCGGCGGCTCGGTGAACAACTTCTATGGCGGAGGCAACGCCGGCGAGGGCCGCTTCGTCTTCGGATTCACGAACCTGAACGGCACGCTGGTCAATGGCAGGCCTCCGAGGCTCCCGACCTCCACGCTCATCCTCGAGTACAAGCTGCCGACGCCGCAAAATTGGAATCCCCAGCAGTGGGCGCAGAAGTGGAGAACCCTCGGCCAGCTGAGCACGTTCGGAGAGACCTACAACGTCGAGCTGCAGAAGCTGACGGACATGTTCACGAAGTCCGGGGCCATCATCGGAGCACCGAACAACGGCTCCGCGATCAACCAGGTGCGCATGAACGACTTCGACTTCGATCAGGGACGCACCGATCCCTTCACGGGGCAGCCGAACGTGAGGGTCTGGTCACTCCGAGAGTTCAAGCTCGGTTGCCTGCCGGGCCAGATGTGCGGCACGAACGACAAGTTCCTCGTTCCCAGCCCGGTCGCGCAGACGCCGGCCA
>JANMGF010001514.1:0-3055 GCA_031374535.1 Polyangium sp. (in: bacteria) | reverse complement strand
GCCGACCTCGCCGCGTGTTTCGCAGGCGAAGACGACGTACGCCGCGACGTGCTCGTGCAGGGCGACGGCGGCGCGCGGTATTGCGAGATCGAAAACCTCGACGCGCGGGAGGGCCGCGAGGGCGCGCGCGAAACGTGCTTGTGCCAGGCGCTCGTCGCCTCCGCGGCGATGGCGAAGCGGCCCGGACGGCGCACCGTCCGCGTGCATTACGAGGCGCCGGATCTGACGGGAAAGCCGCGGCCCGAGCTCCGCGTGATCGAGGCCAGCACGAACCTCCATGCCGAGGACGACTGGCATTCAATGCAGCAGGTGGTGGACGGGAAAACGAAATACACGTCCGTCGAGCGGCTCGTGGTCGACAACGTGGACGCCCTCGCCGCGCCGCTCTCGCGTTGCGGGGTGCCCGCCGGCAGCGTCATCGTGGCCGACGTCGAGGTCCGCGAGGACGGCGTGCCCCTCGGCGGAAAGATCCTCTCCGGCACGTCCGACCGCGAAACGAGCGCGTGTATCGAAAAGGCCCTCGGCCGCGGCGCGTACCTCTGTACGAACGACGGAAAAAACGCGCGGGTGCGTCTGGCCCTGGAGTGGCGGGCCCCGTAACGCGGGCAGCCCTGGTCACTCGACAGCCCAGCCATTCTTTCGTTTTTTTCATCCCGGCAAACCGGGGCTCGGTGTACACTGGGCCCATGCGCGCCGCTCCCCTTCCCTTCGCCGTCGCCTCGATCGCCCTGCTCGTCGCCTGCGAGCCCAGCGTCCGATGGGATCCCCTGAGCGGCGTCACGTTTGCGGTCGAGCCCATGTCGGAGGCATGTTTCCTCGCTGTCCAGGCCTCGGCCCAATCCGTTCAGGGCATGCCGCCGCCCTCGGATCCCCCGGCCCCGACGGACGAGGACTGCGACGAGCCGTTGCTCACGCGGACGCAAGGGTTCTGGAAAAACCATCCCTGCGTCCTCGACGGCGACGTCGGTGGACAGGTGCTCGTGCCGGTCTCGCTCGGCGCGGACCTGACGTTCGTCTCCTCGTTCGAGGCCCAGCAGTACTTTCAGACCCCACCCAAGGGCGGCAACGCGCAGATCATCCTGGGCCACCAGCTCCTCGCGGCGAAATTCAATGTCAAGGCGTTTGGCATCGGCGGCTACGTCTTCGCGGACGTCGACGGCGACGGCGTGCTCGAGACCGTGGACGAGCTCATCACGCGCGGGGACGCGGCGTTCGACGGCGGCAGCGAGCGGTATCGCCTGACCATGGGCGCGGTCCTCGATCGGCTGAACAATGCGGGGGATGCGGCGCTTCTCGCGTTCGACCCCGCGTGTGGGGGTCAGGGCGCGGAGTAGGCGCCGCTCGGAGCTTTTTGCACTTCGTCGAGGATGGCGAGCACGAGGCGGACCGTGCGCGTGATCTGCCCGAAATCGATCTGATCGGCCGTATCCGTGGGCCGATGGTAATCGGCGAGGGCGCCGTCCGAGAGAAAAATCGTCGGCGTGTGTGGGCCAAAAGGGACGCTGTCGGAGGCATATCCGAGGCGCGTCATCGCGGCCTCCGGGATCCCGAAGATCGGCCGATCCTCGCGTGCGGCAGCGCGATCGAGGAGCGCGCGCGTCTTTGCGCCTTCCCGCGTGCCGACGATGAACCCGAGGGCCTCGTCCACGCGGGGAACGACGAGCCGGAGCGGGGATCCATCGAGCAAGGGTCGGCCCACCATGTCGAGGTTCACCATGAGCGCGAGGCGCGCGAGTGGCACCGTGGGCGATTCTACGAAAGCGCGCGACCCGAGCACGCCGCGCTCTTCGGCGCCAAACGCCACGACGACGAGATCCATCTCGCTCTTGCGCAACGCATGAAGGCGCGCGATCTCGAGCAGAGCGGCGACGCCGGAGGCATTGTCGTCGGCGCCGGGATACGTCTCGCCGTCGCGCTCGCCTTGCGCGTCGTAATGGGCGCCGACGAGGACGACGGGGCGGACGCCGCGGTCTCGGTGCGCGACGACGTTTTGATCCCGGACGCCCTCCCGTTCGAACGGGATGCAGGGATCGTGGCCCTCGGGCGGGGAATAACCGAAAGACAGCAAGGCGCGCGCGAGCAGATCGGCGACGCGACGGTTGTCGGCAGAGCCCGCGGAGCGGCCGTGCAGCGCAGGATGGGCAAGCTCGTTGATCCACGCGCGGAGGTTTTCCCGGGAGGGCTCGGGGGCACGAAGGTCGAGGTTCAGCGCGGGCAGCGGCGGGAGATCAGCCGCGAGGGCGCAGGCGGCACGCACGGGCGTGGGCGCGGCGGGCGGGGGCGCGGCGGACGCGACAGGCGGCGCAAGGGGCACCTCGATCGGGGCCGCAGGCGCGCCACATGCGGCGAGGACGAGGGCGAGCGGGGCGGCGAACGGGAGGCGCGGCATCGGGGCGAGGGTACGCTGGTTCGGGGCTACGCAACCAGATCAATGCAGCGATCGCCGTGGCGGCCCGAGCAAGGCGGGAGGCAATCCGCGAAACGAGGGCGATCTCATAACGACTCGAGGAAACGAACGAGGGCGCGGCGTTCCTCGGCTGGCAGGGTGCGGAAGGCCTCGCGGGACGCCTCGGCCTCCCCGCCGTGCCAGAGGACGGCCTCGATGAAACCACGCGCGCGACCGTCGTGCATCAAGTTTTCGTGTCCATTGACGGCCCGGAGCAGCCCGAGCCCCCAGAGCGGCGGCGTGCGCCACTCGCGACCGTCCGCCTCGAAGTCGGGACGCCCGTCTTCGAGCGCCTCGCCCATGTCGTGCAAGAGGAGATCCGTGAAAGGGCGAATCGTTTGATCGGAGAGCTCGGGATACCCGGCCAGCGTGCCCGTTCGAAACATGGGCGTGTGGCACGTGCCGCAGCCGGCCTCGAGGAAAAGCCGTTTGCCCTCGAGGACCGTGGGGTCGTTCCATTCCCGGCGCGCAGGGACGGCGAGGGTCGTCGAGTAAAACGTCACGCGATCGAGGATCTCCGCGCTCGCCTCGGGCACGCCTCCGCTCGGAGCGGCCTTGCAATCGATCTCCGCGTCCGAGCATTCCTCCGCGGAGAACATCGGCGTCGTG
>JANMGF010001524.1:0-28051 GCA_031374535.1 Polyangium sp. (in: bacteria) | reverse complement strand
CGGACGAGGAAGCGGCCGAGGGTGGAGGTGACGGGCTCGTCGAGGGGGAAGGAAAGGTGGCCGCGGGCGAGGGCGCGGGCTTCGAGGAAGTAGCTGGTGGCGTCGATGATGCGGGGGCCAGAGCGGAGGTAGAGGGTGATGTACGCGGCGGAGAGGGCGGCGGCGGTGAGGGCGGTGAGGGCGAGGAAGAGGCGGCTGTTGCGCGCAGGGCGGGTGAGGCGCGGGGCGAAGGCGAGGGCGAGGAGGGCGGCGAGGAGGGCGGCGATTTGCGCGGGGTCGCGGGGGAGGCCGTAGTGCACGGGGTCGAGGTCGAGGAAGGAGATACGGAATCAACGGGTGGGAGATGCCGGAAGAGGATACATCGGGACCGGGATGCGGAGCGGTCGGGATGGGCCATGCCGGACAACGCGGGCGGAGACACGTGCGTGCAAGGTGTGCTACAAGTTGACGGTGGTGACAGCACGAACCTCCGTCGAGAATGAGTGGGTGAAGGGGCTGATCCGCGAGCATCGCAAGCGGAAGGATGAGCCTTTACATCTGGCCATCCACTTCCAGCATGCGAGGCACAAGAGGGACCTCTGCTTGTTCGAGGTGCTCGGCAACTTCGGTGGGGGTTCGATCGATGAGAATAAAAAGCTTTTCGAAGTCGCGTTTGCGGCTGCCACCGTCGGGCTCCAGCTTCCGCCAGGGGGTGCGTTGCGGCTCGTGCTTACGAGTCCGGAGGAGCTTCGTGAGGCATTGCGCGGAGATTGGGCATCTCTGACCCCCATAAAAAAAGCTTTTTCCGACGAAGCGGCGACGGTGGTCTTCAGCGACTCGATTGGTAACAGCCTTCTCGGCGGCCTTCGGCATGGAGCCGCGAAGAGGAGGCGTTCTGCATGAAGTTGGAGCAGGCGTGGATTACCCAGGCAAAGTCCGACTGGAGGACAGCCCTGCTTCTCGCCGCTGAAGCAGACGATTGCCAACGAGTTGCCAAGTACCAGCAGGCTGTCGAAAAGTCCGTCAAAGCGCTCGCCGTGGCTTTGACTCGGGCAGGGATCGTCGCCTATAATGTCGGCAGCGCTCATGACGTTGCACGAATCGCATCGAGTATCCAGGCGGCAGCGCCAGCGTGGAGTCGGCAATACAAGGATCTCAAGCGTCAGCTCGCAAAGGCATTCGCGCGACATCATCTCGAAAGCATCAAACAGCTCGACGCAATCGTACCGCAGTACCCAGCGAAAGGGCAGCTCGCCAGACGGAATTCGGAATACCCGTTCCAGCAAGTCGCTGGTGATACCTGGTGCGTACCCTGCGGACCAAGCACATTCAGCAAAGGCGACGTAAAGCGCTACGAAGCAACAGCAAAAACTGTTGTCGATGTTGCCGACAAGCTCGTGACGGCACTGGGATTAGCAAAACCTTAACTTTGCGAAAGCATGTCCGAACGTAAGCGGAGTCGATGCACCGGGATCGCCCTTCGCTCACCGAGCGTACGATGCCCTTCATCAGCCACACGGGATACGTCACCCACTCGCCCTCGACGGGCGCGAGCGTGAGTCGCGGCGGGAGATCGCCCGGCAGGGCGATGCTCGGCTCGGTCTAGGTAGGCCCAGGGTGGGGGAGAACGTAACTCAGGGGGGATGTCAACGAAAAAGAGTCACGGGGTGGCGCCTTCGGGCGCGGGGCCCTCGGTCGACGCGTCGAGCGGCTCGGCCTTTTTCGATTCGTTGACCTGGAGGTCCTTGAAGTAGAGCCGTAGGTCGTCCTTCCGGCCGATCTGGATGAGCACCGCCTGGATCAGCCGCTTCGCGACGCCGTTGTAGGCGACGAGGAATGCTTGCCGCGCCGCGACGAGCGCGGCTGTGCCCTGGATCGAGCTTGTCGTCGAGGAGCCTCTTCCTGTGAGAACCGAGACGAGCGTGGATTGCGCGGCTTCGAGGCGGATCTTCCACTTGGCCGCGTCGGGGAGGCTCTTGTTCGCGTCCGCCGAGAAACCGCGCAAGACCTCGCCTGCCCTTTGGGCGACGTCCGCGGGCTTCAGCGCCGCGAGCGCGCCGAGATTGCCTCCCTCGAAGAACGCCTCGAAGTCGAAGGTCACGTCGTCGTCGAGCGAGGCGAGGTAATGGTAGAACTTGTCGATATCCTTGCGGAGCGCCGCCGCTTGGCTCGCGACGAGCTTTCGATCGATCCGCGTGCCGCTGCGCTTGATGCCTTGCTTTTCGAGCTCGACCGCGACGCCTTGCAGGGCTGTGGATAAGTGGCTCTTCAGCTCGGGGATGTCGACGAGCTTGGACGTCCCGGCGAGCTTGTCCACTTCGGTCAGGAAGGAATCACCGTATTCGATGCATTCGAGATAATCGATGTAGTCATCGGCCATGGCAGACGACCTCCTCTACGTTGAAGCGAGCGGTATCACAAGTGTCGGCTGCGAGGAAGGTGGTTTCGACGTCCTGGGCGGGGATCGGATCGGGCTCGGGTGGGCGGCTCGGGGGGCGGGGAGAGGGCGGGATCGGGATCGGAGGAGGTGCTGGCCTTGCCGGGAGCGTGGGGGACGGGGAGCGGGAGGCCGGGGAGATGGCCGAGGCGAGGGGGCTTGTGCGGGCGGGAAGCTGGCTGGGGGAGCGAGGGGGCGATCCGAGGAGGGCGGGCGAGGTGGGAAGGCGGGCGGGGTGGGAGGGGGATCGCGGGGTGGCAGGGGGATCGGGTAGGGAGGGGGGCTTGGCTTCGGGATCGGAAGAGGTCGATGGCGGCCCGGCTGCGTTGACGATGACGACATGCGCCTGGCAGCATGCGCTCGATGGATATGGGCGAAAGCGGGGGGTCGAGCAGCCTCCACACGGATCGGCCGATCGAGAAGATCAGTGACGATGCGCTTGGACGGAAAGGGTTCGCGGAGGCGATCGCGCGGCAGATTCAGGTTGTACCTCGAAGTGAAAGCTTTGTGCTCGCGGTCGTGGGCGAGTGGGGGATCGGGAAGACGTCGATCTTGAACATGGTCGAGGAGGCGCTGCGCTGGGACTCCTCGCACGTCGTCCTATGGTTCAACCCCTGGATGTTCTCGGGACAGGAGCAGCTCGTGGCGCATTTCTTCCAGGAGATCGCCGCTCAGCTCCGCGAAAAGGAGGGCGAGGGCCTTCGCAACATCTGGCGCGGATTCGAGGGGTACAGCCGGGCTCTCGAGCCGCTCCGTCCCGTGCCCAACGACGAAACGCGGGGAGAGGCGCGTGGGCCAAGCGTGACGAGGCTGCGGACAACGCTCGAAGCGGAGTTGCGCAGAGCGAATCAGCGGTTGGTTATCGTCATCGACGACATAGATCGGCTCATCGATGACGACATTCGCGAGATGATGCGGCTCGTGCGGCTCGTGGGTGACTTTCCGAATGTGGTGTACTTGCTGTCGTACGATGAGGACCGCGTCGCGAAGGCGCTCGGCGCCGAACGAGGTGCTGACGAAGGACGGGCGTATCTGGAGAAGATCGTGCAGGTCGTGCAGCGCGTGCCTCGGATACGCAGGTCAAAGCTCGCGGAGTTCCTGAGCGGGGAGATCGACAAGGTCACGCGCGACATCGAGAGGAGGCCGGACGGCGGATACGAGCAGGAAGTTCGGAAGGCCATGGAGTCGCTCTTCGGCAACCTTCGGGACGTGCACCGATATATCAACTCGGTTCGCCCGACGCTCGATGAGATAGGAAACGAGGTGGCGCTCCCTGACGTGCTCGCGCTGGAAGCGCTGCGGGTGCTGCGTCGGGACGTCTTCAAGAGGCTCGAGCTTCAAGGCCATGTGTTGACTGATGTCACGTCGTTTGCCTTGACCAACGCGCGGGCCGACAATGCGAAAGCGAAGAGGATCAGGGAAATAGTTGATGTCATCACGGGAGTGGACGTGGATGCCAATGCTCTCTTGGAGTTGTTGTTTCCGTTTGTGAGGTACATGCGTCAAAATGGCGCTATGCTCGGCCAGGGCCTCAATCTGATGAAGCAATGGGAGATGGCTGGTCGCGTGGCGTATGGCGACTTCTTGAACGCCTATATGGAGGTAGCGCTCCCACCCGGTGTTCTTGCTCCTCGCCAAGTGAGGGCATTTCTTGGCACACTTGCCGATGAGCAAAGTGCGCAGAAGCATCTCGACAGTCTCGTCGATGACGATCTTCAGGGGCTCATGGCGTCCTTGTATTACCATGTAGAAGAGATTGAGCTCGATTTGGTGGGTACGCTGCTATTCGTGGCATGCGAACAGTATCGGCGCGCTGGTCCGTCGGACGCACTGCGTACGCTCGTGTCACGCTGCATGCGTCGGATTCGTGACGACAAGCTGGTGTTTCGGGTGTATCAAAAGGTGACGACCTCGTCCGCCAGACTGCTGCTTTTGGAAGCCTCCGGAGGCCGCGAGTTCTTGGGGGATTCTAGTATAGAAGCGCTTCAGCAGGAAATTGCAAGCTCGGTAGTCAAGTGCTCTCCTGACCAGATTCGAGACGAGCCCGAACTGCTAGCAGTACTCGTACTTGCAGCCCGTTACGAGAAGGATCCTATCCGCACGCTCGTGGCCATGCTCATTCGCGACGATGAAATTTTGGTCCGGCTCGTACGCAGTGGGTGGGGGTGGATGTCGGAGCCAAGCCGCAACGGCGGTGGATACCCGTTTCCCCGACGTCAAGAATGGTGGTCCGAATTCGAGGAGATCGTGGACAGGCAGACGCTCGTCGCGTGTCTACAGCGTGTCGTTACTGCACGGTCGAGGCTCGGACGGTGGGAACGCAGGACCTTCGACTACATCATCCGCGAAATGCTCCCGAAATCCGACCCCGAATCCTCGGAACCTTAATCTTGCACCATCTTGGTTTTCATCACCTTCTCCCGATCAACCGCCACGCCCCCCTTCCCCTGCTCCGACCTGAAGAACACCGCCAGCTCACTCACCACGTCCGCCATCAACACCTCTTTGCGATCGAGGCGCGGCGTGTACGCGAAGTCCGTCCCGACGACCAGGTCCGTCATTGCTTTCCCGCTCCTCGGCAACGATGAGGACTCGTGCCCGTTCGAGACTTCGAGCTGTCGGTCCTTTACGTTCAGAAGTTGGGCGCTCACCCTGCCCGCGCGGAGCGCACCCTCGATCAGTTCTCCAAAGACGCCATCGACGATCTGCATGAAGAGACCAACGGACGAGACGAGCCATGTCGAAGTGATCGGGTTGTCTTTGCCGAAATCTTCAGCGACCGAGAGCTGCAATTGCCCCGGACCTCCCATCGTGACCTTGCAGCGCTTGCCCGCGCTGACGATGATGTAGCCGTCGTCGAGTTCGAAGCGAGTTTCGCTCGCCAGCCCTTGCCAAGCCGAGCTTTCCTCCACCGCCCCACGGAAAAGGCGCTCGATGCGGAATAACGCGAAGTCCTCCTCGACCGGCGGCGTGAACGACAACACGATCGTCGGATGCTTCTTGTCGCCGTTCAACGGCGCAGCCGGACTCTTGGGATCGAGGGCAGCCATAAGCTCACTCCTTGGAAGTTCATCAATGGGCAGCGATTCCCCCAAGAGCGCCCGACGATCGAAGTGGGCACACAGGAGGGCCAGATCGTTGCCGTCCTGAACCTGGAGGAGATCGAAGAGAGCGATCGGATCCGGCGGACTTCGATGGTCGGAAGTCCGTTCATAGAGGCGCAACTCCTTGTAGTTGCAGACGATGACCCACTGACAGCTCGGCACGGTTTCGACTGCTCGCAAAGCCTGTTGCACTGGAGTGAGGCCGTCGTATTTTGGATCCGACTGCACGTTGGTCAGATTGACCCCTGGCTTTTTTAACTCAGCGCTTGCTATGACGACTTGCCTTGTCGCGCTGAAGTACCCGAGCGAGAAATCATCGAACCGCCCCGTGTGCTTGTGGTGCGTCTTTGGCCGAAGGTGATACTCCGCTTGATCGTGCGAAAGCAGCGTACGATAATCGAGAACCTTGGCGAAGAGCTGCTCGTTGAACGACTGCTCGACGGTCGTCTCGGAGTGGGTTCTGGGCAGCGATTTCGCCACGTACTGCCGTTGCAGCCGCCTCAAAATCGCAAGCTTCTCATCCACGCGCCGCTCCCAGGCGCGTCGGCGGGAGCGCATCGCGTTCAAGACGCTTCGGTTCACCGCCGAATGTCGGAGAGCGCCCGGCATGTTCAGACCGTGAGGCTATCAAGCCTCCGCTGCCGCAGCAGCGAAGTCAGCGTCCGCCGGGTCGTCCCTCCGCAGCCAAGCGCCTGCCAGCTTGACGCGTTTCTCGTTGCAATAGGCCACGACGAGCAAACGAAGCCCACCACTCTTGCCCTGACCCGGAACCAGCCATCGGACTTTCAGACACTTGCCCCCTCGCCCGGTTCGAAGTCCGATCGGGGAGATGCCGTTTCCTTGCTTATGGTCGCAGTTCGAACCATCTGCCGAGTTGAAATAATCACAAAGATACGCGCGGAGCGCTTCTCGGTTTGCCGTGAAAGCGTCGCTGGTCATTCTATCTCGTATTCTGTCGAGCTCCGGCGCGGCTGCTTTGAGCACTTCCCAGACGATCTCTCCAGGCCTCACCACGTCTCGACCTCGCCCTCGTCAGCGGCGTCGATGGCCGCCCGTTCCCGCGTCGAGATCGGCTCGTCCAGCCACGGATCTTCGTCGGCGAGCTGCTGGAGGGCGAGGTGGAGATCGAGCGGGCTACCCTGCCCGGCGCCTTTGTTCCATGCGAGCTTCCAGGCGGGGTTCTGGTGCGAGTATTCGGAAAGCTCGCCGGCCTTTTTCGACTTTGCCCACGCGCCTATCTTGCGAGCGAGCTCCTGTACCGTCGGATTCAGGTGAGATGATGCCGGAGGATGCAAGAGGATCACGGGCATGTAGGCCGGGTTGTCGTCGTCCTGCATGGCAATGCGGTTCCGCTCGAGCTCTTCAATGAGGCGCACCCGGTAGCTCTCGATCACGGGGCCTGCGGTGAGGGCCACATACGTTTCTCCCGTGGCCGTCTCGCCAGTTTCCAGCAGCGCATGCAGGTCGAGATAGAAGAGCGCCTTGTTGAGCGACGTCGTGAGGAGGCTGCCCCCCGCGCCTGCGAGGAGCGCGGCTGCCGCTTCGAGCAGCGGCGAGAGCGGTTCCTGGGGCGGTTCGATCGGCTTCATGATGCGGTCATGATACCAGAAACGCGCGTTGTCCGCTGCCGCACGTCCAGGATGGCAGGGGTCAGCCGCCTGGTTTTGCGCCTCGATCGCGCCCGTCGATCCGCTCACCCGCCCGGCTGCCGAGCCACCGACGGAGCCTCATCCCCCTCGATCACCCACACGTGATACGTGATCCACTCCCCCTCGACCGGCGTGATCCCAAGCGTGAAGCGCTCCGGTAGATCCGCGGGCAAATCAATACTCAGCTCGGTCCACGTCGATCCAGGGCGGGCCTCGAGCTTGCCGAGAAGACGCCCTTCCACCCGGATCTCCGCCGCGATCGGCCTCCCGGCAACCGTACGCACGACGAGCCGGCCTCCACGCTTCGGCGCCGCGAGCACCGCCGTCTCCGCATGACCACCGGCAATGATGCGACCCGCGTCGAAGAGCTCGCGGATCTTCTGGCCAGGCTCGGGCAGGACGCGGTGCACGACGAATCCCTCGCCAGGGCGCGGGAAAACGTACGCGTGGGCCTTTTCGCTGACGAGGTCCGCGATGTCGAGCTCGTCGGCGACGTGTTCACCTTCGCGTAACGTGCGGGGCCAGCCGTTGCGGTCGAGCGCCCTCCAGTCGGCCTTGTAGATGACCTTCTCGGGGCCGCCGCAGATCACGTTGCCGACGACGGGCACGCCGACGAGGCGGCGTCCGAAGAGGGCGGGGAGGTCGCCCCACCAGCTCGGGTAGATGGCCATGTAGTCGGGCCGGTCCTCGGGCGGGATCCGCTCGAGCAGCTCGATCGTGGCGCCAAGGCCGTGCACGCCGGCACGCGCGAAAGGTAGGTCGTGGTAGCCGCCGAGGCCGATGATGTCGAGACCAGGCAAGTCGGAGGCGTAGATCAGCGCGCCCGCGTCGCCGACGAGCACACGGTTCGCTTTGCGTTCGGCGAGGACCTTGCCGGCGACGACGTGCTGGTCGCGGATGTTGCGGCTCGCGCGGCCGAAGAACCAGATCTGGTCACGCATGTTCGGCGCCTGGTGGACGCCGTAAACGACGACGACGGCGCACGCGGTCGCGACGCGCAACACCCAGAGGCCCCGCGCGCGACGCGTCGCTTCGAGGGCCGGCGCGAGGAGCACGGCGAGGCCCATCGCCGCGAGGACGAAGAGCCACGCGACAGCGCTCATCGTGTAACGCTCGTTCTGCCAGCGAACCTGACCGTTCAGCGAGACGAGGAGAAGCCAGCCCGCGACCTGGGCCCAGAGGAGAGCCGCGATCCCGCGGGTTTTTTGGGACGCGAAGGGCAGGAGGGCGACGAGCGGGACGAGCCAGCCCCAGGGAAGGTTCTGGCCGGGGATGAACGAAGCGAAGTGGTGCTGGGTGTTGCGAAGGACGACGTACTTCAGGTGGAAGAGCCACTCGTCGAGCTTCTGCTCGCCCGTCATGTACGGGTTGTTCAGCGCGAGCTTGACGATCGCGCCGCTGGCGGCCCATTCGCCGGTGTAGACGCGGTTGGCGAGGGCCTGGACGACGGCGGTGAGGGCGCCAGGAGCGCCGATGCGGAAGAGGGTGCCGACGGCGGCGCGCAGGTCGAGGGGTTCACGCACGACGAGCGCGGCGTAGACGCCGAAGGCCGCGATACACACGATGGACTCGGGCCTCGTCGCGTAGAGCAACGCGCCCGCGAGGCCCGCAGCCCAGGCGTTGCGACGCACGGCGTGGTAGTCGTCGCGCGCCCTGTCGATCGTCAGGATCGGCAGGAGGACGAGGGCCCAGACGCCGAGATGGAAGGCGTTCTCCATGCCGCTGAAGAGCGACCAGTCGAGGGCGCCGAGCGAAAGCACGACCGGCGGCAGGAGGTACTTCGCGCCGCGCCCGAGAGGCTCGGTCGCGCGACCCACGGCGACGAAGAAAAACATGACCGAGAGGCACGCGACGAACGCGGCCCAGGCCATGATGTCGAGGCCGCGGTAGCCGAGCACGTACCCGAGCGAGAGGGTGAACGGGTAGAGCAGGCTCGTGTTGCCGCTCGAGAAGCCGTTGCCCTCGGACCAGTGGAAGGGGAAACCGCGGGCCGCGGCGCGCGCGTAGTCGAAGTGGATGAAGACGTCGTCGAGCGGCGCCGACCACGAGCCGCCCGTCTGCAGGTGCATGTACCCGTAGAACGTGCTGGCGGCGTAGAGGACGCAGGCCGAGGCGAAGACGGGGTAGAGCAGGCGATCGATCGCGGGCCAGCTCTCGAGGAGACGATCGACGCGTCCCTGTCGGCCGGTGTCGCGTTCGCGTCCCCGAGGCCCGAGGGGGGCCGCGGCTTCGTCTCTTTCCGGTGTGGCGGGCACGGGGGAGTCCTAGTACACGATCCGCGGCTCTGCATGCGCGCCTCGCCCCGACACATGGCGGGTCCGGCCGAACCCCGGGACCTGGAATGGAAGGGGGCGCGCGCGTTGACCGGCCCGGGCCACGCCTGTAGAAAAGAACCGCGTTGGAGCGCCGCGGAAGGCGCCGACGCCGAATGGACGACCGATGCGCTGGTTCGTGGAAATCTCGTCGGCCGGGCCCTCCGCCGAGCCGCCCGTAGAGCTCACCGTGGAGGCCCCGCAGTGGCAACCTGCGCTGCAGAAGGCACGCGCGCTCCGCGGGGACGAAGGAGCGCTCGGGAACTTCTCGATCGAGCTGCTCGATGACGGATACAAGGCCGTCGACCCGGTAAAGAGGCTCCGGTACGTGGTGCGAAAGGCGCCCGATACCGCGCAGCTCACCCCGGTCTCCGCAGTCCCGCAGGCCGCCCCCGAGCCGCCGAAAGCCCGGCCGCTCGCGCAGACGGCGGCCTTCGCGTCGTCCGGATCGGCCGCGGTCCGCGCCGAGGCCCAGGCGATCGCGCAGGCGAAGACGTCTGCCGTTGCCGTTGCCGTTGCCGCCCCGCCGCGTGTCGCGACGCCGCCCCGCGCGACACCCGCCGCCGCGCCCGCCGGGTCGCCGAGCTTGCCGAGCTACCGCGTGCTCTCGAGCCGCGAGGAGAATCCCACGGCGAGCTCGCCGCTGACGTACCGGGAGTTCGTGTACGTCGTGCCAGAGGGGACGTCGATCGACGCGTCGAAGCGCCTCATGCAGGAGCGCTTCGAGTCGGTGAAGAAGGCGCTCGACGGAGTGCGGGGCGTGCTCGTGAACCTCGCGGTCTTCGACCATGTGTTCCAGGGTCGACCGCAGCACCAGCCTTGCGTCGCGTTGACATGGAAGGACTGGCGCGGCGATCCGGAGATCCGCGTTTCGCAGCCGTCGAACACGTCGTCGGCGCCGCCGGTTGCCGCAGCCGCTCCCGCAGCCGCTCCCGCGCCCGCTCCCGCAGCGCGCCCCGTGTCCACGCCGCCTGCTCGCACGGCTTCGACGAAGTCCACGCCGCCCAAGGCGCGTGTTCGTTCGGCCGAGGAGCTCATGAAGGAGCTCGAAGGCGCGGCGACGGATCTGCATTTCTTGAGCGAATCGCTCGAAGGTGCGGACTTCGTGATCTCGATCCTGACCGAGCAGCTACCGAGCGAGCTCGTCCTCGTGTGGTTCTACGACAAGGAAAAACGCGAGCTCGTCCTCGTGCGCCAGCAAGGCGGCAAGCACGACAGGCTGCTCGCGCGGATGCCGGATCGAACGGGCCTCGCGCAGGCCGCGATCTCCAGCAAGAAGGCGCTCGTCATCACGGACGCGACGCGGGATCCCCGCGCGGTCGACGCGCGCTGGAAGGCGTTCGGCGTCGACCCGAAGAGCATCGCCTGCGCACCCGCGATCGGCTCCGGCGGCACGCTCGGGCTCATCGAGATCGTCAACCCCGTCGGCGGCGGTCGTTACGCGACGACCGAGGGCAACGCGCTGACGTACGTCGGCCAGCAGCTCGCGGAGTTCCTCAGCATCCAGGGCGTCGTGCTGGATCCGGACCAGATCCGGGCCACGGCGAAGAAGACGGCGCGCTAGCCGCGCCGCAAGGACATGCAGCGACGGCGGCTGCGCGAACGGCTGCTCTACTTCGCGATCGTCCCGGCGATCGTCTTCGCCGTGCTCGTGCTCGGCGGCATCGCCCTGCGCACGACGCTCCAGATCGAGAAGGCCCGCCAGCAGACGGTCTTCGACGCGACCCTCACGCTCGCCGACGAGCGCGTCGACCGGCTCGACAAGCTGATCATCGCGCAGGACAACGTCATCGCCACGCACGTGGACATCGCGAACCTGACGACGATCGCGCGGCGCTGGCTGCCCACGGCGTCCCGCGAGACGCCCACGGTGCGCGCGATCCTGGTGCTCGACATGAGCCACGACGCGCGCGACGTGCTCGCCTTCGCCTCGCGCGCGCCCGGCCGCGAGGACGACGCGTTCCGAAGGCTCCTGCTCGGCCGGCTCTTCTCCAGCCTGAACTTCGAGGGCAACACCGAGGAGCTGCGCCACCTGCATCACGTCATCGATCAGCAAGGCATCCTGATCAGCTACTGGCAACGCAGCTACGCGGGTCGCCGGTACCTCGTCGTCGCCTGGCACGACGTCCCGCGCCTCGTGCACGACGTCTTCCCGCGGCTCTATCGCGACATCGACCGCGGCAACAGCCGCATGAACGTCATCGACGAGGAGGGCCGCATCGTCTTCGGCCCGCCGATCAAGGGCGGCGAGTTCACCGTCGGTCGTCCCTTCCCCACCACGCTCTACAACTGGCGGCTCCAGATCGCGCTCACCAGCGCCGACGATCTCGGCGACAAGGTCGAGCGGCAACGCCTGGTCGAGCTCGCCATGGTCGGCTTCGCGGCCGTCGTCGTGCTGGTGGGCGTGACGATCATCATCTTCGCGTCGATCAAAGAACGCAGGCTCGCCGCGCTGAAGAGTGATTTCGTGGCGAACGTCTCGCACGAGCTCAAGACCCCGCTCGCGCTCGTCCGCATGTTCGGAGAGATCCTGCTCGCCGATCGCGTCGCCAGCGACGACAAGCGGCGGCAGTACTTGCAGATCATCGTCAGCGAGAGCGAACGGCTCACGGCGCTCATCGAGAACGTCCTCGATTTCGCCAAGGTCGAGCGGGGCAAAGCCGCGTACGAGTTCGCGCCTGGCAAGCTCGAGGAGGTCGTCAGCCGCGCGGTCGACGTCTATCGTTACCGCGCCGACCGCGACGGGATCGCCGTGCACCTCACGAGCGCCGAGGGCTTGCCCGAGGCCTCGATCGACGCGCGCGCGATCGAGCTCGCGATTATCAACCTGCTCGACAACGCGTTCAAGTACGCGAAGGAAGGCGGCCGGGTCGACGTCGACGTTGCGTCCGAAGGAAGCTCGGTCGTCGTGCGCGTGAGTGATCGTGGCCCCGGGATCGACGCGGACGAGCAGGAGCGGATCTTCGAGCGCTTCGTGCGTGGGCGTCACGCGGGCGAGCAACGCATCCGAGGCAGCGGGATCGGGCTCGCGCTCGTCAAACACATCGCCGAGAGCCACGGCGGCACGATCGAGGTGCAAAGCCCCATCACGGAGGACGGCCGCGGCAGCGTGTTCGTGCTGCGGATCCCGGCGAAACGTGGGGAGTCGAAGCTCCTCCCGCCCGCGGCGCCGGCGCCGGAAGGAGCCGCGGAGGTCGCCTGATCAGACCTCGTGTTGCTCTGCCTGCGAGGCTTGTGAGGCTTGCGAGAGCGCCACGTGGGCGCGGCGGCGGATGCGGTCGACCACCTGCGAGGCCCAGCGCGAGAGATCCTCGCGGCCGGGGCAGTCGGGGATGGCCTCGATGGCGCTGTCGACGAGCTGCTCGAAGAGGTGGGTCGAGGTGTTGAGGCCGAGGTCGCAGGCCACGTTCGGCCGTCCGAGCGCCACGTCACGACCGACGGGCTTGCCGGCGCTCACCGGGTCACTGAGCACGTCGAGCATGTCGTCGGCGATCTGGTAGGCCTCGCCGATTCGTTGCCCGAAAGCGCGCCAGGCCTCCGCGTCCATTTCGGCGCCGGCCGCGAGTGCACCACCCACCGCAGCGGCTTCGAAAAGCGCGCCCGTCTTGGCGCGGCGGTAAAGCGTCGCCGGGATGTTCGCCTCGCTCTCCCAGCCCTGACCTGCGATGATCCCGTACGGCATCCCTACGCCGCGGCCGATCGTGGTCACGAGCTTGACCAGACGGAGCGGGGCGGGGGCGGCCGAGCGGGCCAGGACCTCGAAGGCGAGCGTGATGAGCTGGTCGCCGGCGAGCACGGCGAGGGGCTCGCCGAATGCACGGTGTGTCGAAGGTTGGCCTCGCCGGGTCAGGGCGGCATCGAAGCAGGGCAGGTCGTCGTGTACCAGCGACGCGCAATGCATGAGCTCGACCGCGGCGGCCACCCCATCGGCGAGGCCGGGCACGTCCTCCCCGCAGGCCATCGCGACGCGTAGGCAAAGCTGCGGGCGGATGCGAAGGCCTGCGGGGAACACCGAGTGGTAGACGGCGGCCGCGAGGCGGGGCGGTGCGCCGGGGGCGCACATGGGATCGAGGGCAGTGCGCAGGGCGCTCTCGACGCGACTGGGTACGTCCATGCTAGTTGTATCGTCCACAGATGTGGAACCCTTGTCAAGGGTTGGATGGTGTATGGTGAACAAACTCTAGACAGCTGTCCAAGGTTGATGTACGTAGGGACTCATGGCGAATGGGTCGAGCCGTGCGGTGGTCATTGGCGCCGGAGTGGGCGGCCTCGTGTCCGCGGTGGAACTTGCTCGTCGTGGGATCGAGGTCGTGGTCCTCGAGCGTGCTGCCAAGGTGGGCGGCAAGATGCGGCAGGTCGACGTGGCCGGCCGGTCGATCGACGCGGGTCCCACGGTCATGACGATGCGCTGGGTCCTCGAGGAGATCTTCTCCGCGGCGGGGACCTCGCTCGACGCCGAGCTTACCCTGCGGCGTGCGGAGGTCCTGGCGCGACACGCCTGGGGAGAAGGGCCCACCCTCGACCTTTACGCTGATCTCGACCGTACAGTCGAGGCCATAGCAGCATTCGCCGGTCGTTCCGAGGCGGACGGGTACCGTAGGTTTTGCGCGTACAGCCAGCGCATTTACGAGACGGTCCAGAAGCCCTTCCTCTGCTCGGAGCGCCCGAGCCTCGGCTCGGCGATGGTCGCGGTCGGCTCGCTCGGCATCCAGGGCATGCTTTCCATCGACGGGCACAGGACCCTCTGGAAGGCCCTCGGCGAATTTTTCCAGGACGCACGCCTGCGCCAGCTCTTCGGCCGGTATGCGACCTATTGTGGCTCCTCGCCGTTCCTGGCGCCGGCCACGCTCAACGTGATTGCCCACGTCGAGCGCGACGGTGTTTACCTCGTCGAGGGCGGCATGTACCGGGTGGCCGAGGCGCTCGCCCGGGTCGCAGAGCGCCTCGGCGTCACGTTCCGCTGCGGCGAACACGTCGCCGAGCTGCTCGTGTCCGGCGGTCGGGCCGCGGGCGTGCGCCTCGCATCGGGCGAACGCATGCAGGCCGATCTCGTCGTCCACAATGGCGACCCGGGCGCGCTTTTCCAGGGTTTCTTCGGTACGCCCGCCAAGCGCGCCATTCCGGCGCCCGCGGAGCGCTCGCTCTCGGCCCTCACGTGGGCCTTCGTGGCCGAGGCAGATGGCGCGTATCCGCTCTCGCGCCACAACGTGTTTTTCTCGAAAGATTACAACGAGGAGTTCCGCGATCTCTTCGACCGCGGCATCTTGCCGACGGAGCCCACGGTGTATGTCTGCGCCCAGGATCGCGATGATTCTGGGCATGCGGCGTCCGGCCCCGAGCGGCTCCTCTGCCTCGTCAATGCGCCTGCTCGCGGCGACCAGCGCAATCTTTCCCTTTCGGAGATCAAGCAATGCGAAACAGCAGCGTTCTCGCTCCTCGAGCGGGCAGGTCTCGTCTTTCCGCAGTTTTCCGCGCCGCCCGTCGTGACGACGCCGAGCGATTTCGACCGCATGTTCCCGGCGACGGGGGGGGCCCTCTACGGCCCTGTGTCGCACGGGTGGAAGTCCCCGTTCGCCCGGGCAGCGTCACGCACGAAGATCCCGGGGCTCTACCTGGCGGGTGGAGCCGCCCATCCGGGAGCTGGGGTGCCGATGGCAGCGCTCAGCGGGCGCCTGTCCGCGAGAGCCGCCCTCGAGGACCTCGCTTCGACGAGCCGATCGCGCCAAACGGTTATGCGTGGTGGTATCTAGACGCGCTGAGCGACGACGGCCGTAGCGGCGTCAGCATCATCGGCCTGCTCGGGAGCGTCTTTTCGCCGTTTTATGCCGCCGCGCGCCGGAAGGGGCCCGCGGACCCGCTCGCCCATTGCTCGATGAACGTCGCTCTTTATGGCCCGCAGCGCGACGCGTGGGCCTTCACCGAGCGCGGCGGGCTCGACGTGCGTCGTTATCGCACGGCGCTCGTCATCGGCTCGAGCTCGATGGAGTGGGACGGCGACGCGCTCACCGTACGTTTCGAGGAGAAGACCGCCCCGCTGCCCGGTCGCATCTCGGGCACCGTCCGGATTCATCCGCACGCGCTCGCCGGCGAACCGTTCGTCCTCGACACGAAGGGCCGCCATCGCTGGGCCCCCATCGCGCCGATCGCCCGCGCCGAGGTCGAGCTCCGCCGCCCCGAGAGCACGCGCTGGAGCGGCATGGCGTACGTCGATTCGAACTTCGGCGACGAGCCGCTCGAGGACGGCTTCTCCGGCTGGAGCTGGAGCCGCGCCACGACGAAGCGCCGCACGGTCGTCACGTACGACTCGGTTCGCCGCGACGGATCCCGCGAGCTCATCCAGCACGCCTTCCACGCCGATGGCCGTTCGGAGCCGGTAGGGCCGCTCGTCGAGGAGCGCGTGCCGCGTACGCTCTGGGGCCTCGATCGTGCCGTGCGGGTCGATCCGGGCACGTCCCCGCGGCTCGTGCGTACGCTCGAGGACACGCCCTTTTATGCGCGCTCGCAGCTCACGGGTCGTTACCTCGGCGAGCACGCGCATGGCGTGCACGAGGCGCTTTCTCTCGATCGATTCCGGACCCGCGTGGTGCAATTCATGCTGCCCTACCGGATGCGACGCATCTCGCCATGACGACGGATCTCCCGAACATCCTCGGCCTTTTGCTCTTCGGCTGGTCGTTCGCCGTCGCCTCGACCTCGCTCGAGGCCGTTCGGCGTACGGCTTTCCGCGGCCGCGCCGCGCGTTGCGTCGAAACGCAGGCGGCCGTCATGCGGGAAAACCCCTCCGTCCTCGTCGTGCGCCCGTGCGCAGGCCACGAGCCCTCGCTCGAACGCACGCTCGCCTCGCTCGCCCGTGCTACGCGTTCCTTCGAGGTCCGGTGCCGTTTCGCGATCGAGGGGGAAGACGACCTCGCCTTGCCTGCTGCGCGTCGCGCCGCGGAGACGCTCGTGCGTGCCGGGATCGAGGCCGAGATCGTCTTCACGGGGGGCGGCGGTCCGAACCGCAAGGCCGCGCAGCTCGCCGCTGCGGCCGAGGGCGCCGATGTTCTCATCGTGAGCGACAGCGACGTCGATCTCGCGGACGTTGATCTCGACGCGCTCGTCGCGCCGCTCGTGGGCCCGTCCCCCGCGTGGGTCGCGTGGGCGCCGCCTGCCGAACACGCGCCGCCTCGTACCCTCGGTGATCACGCCTCGGCCGCCGTGCTTGGCGCCTCGCTCCACGCGTTTCCCGTGCTCGCGCAGCTCGACCCGCGCGGCCTCGTCGGCAAGCTCTTCGCCATCCGCGCCGGCGCGCTCGCGGCCATTGGCGGCTTCGGCTCGCTCGTCGATTACCTCGGCGAGGACATGGAGATCGCGCGTCGCGTGCGCGAGAAGGGCGGCTCGGTCGTGGCGGCGCCGATCGTGGCGCGTTCGCTCGCCGAGGGCCGCTCGTGGGAGGCCGTGATCGCCCGTTTTTCCCGGTGGCTCACGGTGATCCGCGCCCAGCGCCCGCTCCTGCTCCTCAGTTACCCCGGGCTCTTTTTCGCCACGGGGCCTATCGTGCTGCTCTCCGCGGCGTTCGCGTTCGTCGTGCCCAACGTCGCTCTTGCGGCGGCTCTCCTCGCGCTCGTCGCGCGCCTCCTCATCGCCTTCGTCGCCGCGCATGCAGCGGGCCGTCCGGTCGGCCTCGTCGCTGCGCTGCGTGATGCTGTCCTCGCCGACGTCGTGCTCGCCTTCGCCTTTGCCCGTGCTTTACGATCCCGTACGGTCACGTGGCGTGATCGGGTCCTCGTCGTCGATCGCACCGGCCTTTTGCGCCAACCCTCCGCCGTGAAACCATGAGTTCGGCCCTCGTGTGGATCCCTGTCGCGCTCGTCGTCGCCTCCGCCATGGAGCTCTGGGCGATGCTGCTGCATGGCCGCGTCTGGCACTCGTTGCTCTGGCGCCTGCACCGCTCGCACCACAGAAAGCGGCGCGGCGCGCTCGAGGCCAACGACGCGCTCAGCGTGCTCCACGCCCCGATCGCCATCGCTGCGATCCTCTACGGCTGCGCGGCCGCGCCCTCGCTCCTGCGTGAGCTCGTCTTTGGCGTCGGCATCGGCATGTCCCTCTTCGGCGTCGCGTATCTCGTCGTGCACGACGGCCTCGTCCACGGCCGCCTGCCGGTCCAGGCCCTCGCGAAAATCCCTTATTTTGCGAAGGTTCGTGACGCACATCTCCTCCATCACGCGAAGGGTGCGCGGGGGCCGTATGGCCTCTTTCTCGGGCCTTGGGAGCTCGCGTCGCAGACGAAGAAGAGCCGAGGGCTTACCTCGTAAGGGCACACGCGTCGGCGGCCCTCCTCGGCTGGCCCTGGTTCGTGGTATCGATCGCTCGGGGGCATCCGCCCCGCCGTCGCGCAGACCCTCGTCGCGCTCGGCGCGGTTTTCACGACGACGACCGTACGCAGCAACCTCCGCGAGGCGATCAAGGCCGCGATGAGGTCACCTTCGGCCGCGCGTCCCCGGCACTGAGCGATTTCGGGCTCGAGCTCGAAGGCGCTCGATTCACCCACGGCCGGGTCATCGCGCCGAGCATCCGTTCGAGCACGCCCCCCATGCGCGAGGGTTCGGCTCGAAAAACCGTCTCGAAGGCGTCCGCGCCCTCGCCTCGCACCGCGCGCTCGATCCGCTCGAGCTCCGCCACCACGGCCTCCTCCTGCGCGACGCGGCCCTTCGTCGTGTCGCGATCGGCCGCTACTGGCTCGCCGAACGAGATCCACAACGTCGGCCGCTCTTGCCCGCCGAACTCGTAGCGTAGCCCCACCGGCACGGCGCGCGCCTTCCGCGACACCCGCGCGATCTCCGCCGATCCCGGCCGAAACCCGAGCGGCCTCTCCGTGATCGGCCGCTCCTGCCCTTGCGGATACACCCACACGAGCTTGCCTGGTTCATCGAGCAGCCGCGCCGCGTATCGCATCACGAGCGCCCCGTCCGCGGGTTTGTCGAGGTCCACGCCGAAGGCGCCGACGAGCGCGAAGAACGGCAGACGCCGCAGGTTCTTCGCGTCCATCATCGCGTATCCGTCCGTGCCGAGCAGGTGCGTCGAGACGTGCATCGCCACGAGCGGATCCCACCACGACGTGTGGTTCGAGACGACGAGCAGCGGCGCCTCCTTCGCGAGCGCCCGCGCCCGGCCGAGCCCCTGCGCGCGCACCTCGCCGAACGTCGCCTGGATCCTCGAGCGCGCGTGCCCCGAGAACCAGGCGTTGAACCAGCGCGACTTGCGTGCAGGGATCATGACGACCTCAGCTCGCCCGGAGCAGCTCCCGCGCCATCCCGAGCCCCCAAAGGCTCAGCCCGAAGAGCCGCAGGCTGCCGAGCACGTCACGGTACACGCGAGGCCGCTTGCCCGCGACGATCCTCAAAAACCGCACGAAATCCTTCGCCGACATCTCGTCGCGGAGGAGCGCCCCGTACGCCTCGTCGCCCATGTCGGCGAGCGTCGAGAACGCCGTGTCCAGCAGATCGTTCAGCTCGCCCGCCCGCGACGGCTCCTTGGGCGGCGTCGCCATGAGCCACGTGAGCGCGCCCGTTCCCTTGTGGATCGGCGCGTCGTACGGCGCTCGGGTGGGCCCCTTGCCCTCCTCCACGGCGCGCGTGATCACCTCCGCCACGCCCTCGAACGATCGCAGCGCGCTCCCGAAGCCGCAAAACGTGAGCGGCGAGTGACGCGCCGCCGCGTCGCCCACGAGCACCACCCTTCGCCCCGCGGTCGCCGGTGCAGGACGGAGCCGCGACCAGCCCGGGATGAACCCGAACGTCGGACGAACCAGCCGGAAATCGCCCCGCTTGTACGAGGGCATCTTCTCGAAGAAACGCGCGTACAGCGAGAGCAACGACGCCCCGGGCGCTTCGGCCCCCGCGTAATAGAAGTGATAAACCGTCACCTCGCCGCGTTTGCCCGGGAACGCCTCCCAGATGTGCTGGCGCCCCTCGTCGACAGCGTCCGTCGTCGCGAGGATCTCGCCCACGTCGTGCCGGATCCGATCCGGCCCTTCGCCTTCTTCCAGGCCCGAAAGCACGCCGCCCACCGTCGGACAAACCAGATCCGCCGTCGCCAGCGGGCTCGACGCTCCCCGCGCGTCCACGAACATCCTCGCCGTGACCACGCGCCTCGCGGCGCCGTTTCCCGTGCTCGTCGCGAGCGCCACCACGTCCGGGCCCTCCGTGTGCGCGACGACCGCCTCTCCATCGTGGAGCGACACGCCTCGCGCCTCGGCACGCGCGCGCACCGCGGCGAGCAGCTTCCCTGCATCCACCGCGTGATCGAGCACGTTTTTCACCGGGTAGCTGCCGCCCCCGTGCCACCGACAAACCCCGTGGTCGTACTTCGCCACGACGAGCTCGGAGACCTCCTCCTCCGTGAAGAGCCCGCACGACGAGAGCGGCAAGAGCTCCTTCGCCGAGCAGTTCCACTCGCGATGCGCGTGTCCGATCCGGGCGCGATCGAAGACCGCGACCCTGAGCCCTCGCGCGGCGAGCAGCGGCGCCACGAGCAGCCACAGCCCGCCTCCCGCGATCACCACGTCGTAGTCCGGGGACGCGCCGCGATCGGGCAACGAAGGCCCGACCTCCGGCTTGCGTGTCGTCCGCGCGTCGCGCGTCGCGTCGAGGTGCTCGAGCCGCTCGCAGAGCTCCTCGCCGCCCGCTTCCTGGACCCTCCGCCGAGCCTCGTCGGGCGTCACGCGTGCTCCCCTTCCTGGGACAAACGTCGCGGGCTCGAGCGCACGCACGCGTCGACGAGAAACCGCACCTCCTCGAGCGGAGGCAATTCCTCGTCGCTTCGATCGATCGACGAAGGCGTGGGCGCGACGAGCGCTCTCAGCAGGAGCCACAACTTCCGCCGGAGCGGCACGAAGGCCCGCCTGGAAACCGAGTCGAAGCCCGCCCGCTCGACCATGCGGCCGATGTCCGAATAGATCAAGCTCGCCGCCCGGATCGACGATCGACAGTCGCGCGGCAACATCGCGATCCCCGCGTCCGCTCGCTTGTAGAGCACGGCCGCTCGATCGAGGAGCTGCTCGATCACGCCGCCGAGCGCTGGGCTGAACGTGGGCCGCGCGAGCCACGTCGGGACATCGATCTTCGCCTCTTCGAGCCACACGAGCGGCAGGTACACGCGCCCGTTCCTCGCGTCCTCGCCCACGTCGCGCGCGATGTTCGTCAGCTGCATGGCCACGCCGAGATCACACGCCCGCGCCAGCGCCTTCGGATCCCGCACGCCCATGAGCACGCTCATGATCACGCCGACCGTCGACGCGACACGCGCGCAGTACCCTTGCAGCTCCTCGATCGTCTCGTACCGCCGCCCCTCGGCGTCCCAGGCGAACCCTTCGATCAGCCCTTCCATCACGGCCCGCGGCAGACCGTGCTCGCGCGCCACGTCCGAAAACGCGCGGTCCACCGGCGAATCGTGGGGTTTGCCCTCGTACGCCGCGCCGAGCCGCGCTCGCAACGCGTCCACCGCGCCGGGCTCGCTCGCCTGGTCCACCACGTCGTCGGCCACCCGGCAAAATGCGTATACCGGCAACATCGGCAAACGCACGCGCTTGGGCAAAAGCAGCGACGCCGCGTGGAAGCTCTTCGATCCCTTGCGCAAAAGCTCCCGACATGCGGCCAGATCCTCGGCCGATGCAGCTCGACCGGCCGAGGACTTCACGAGCGGCGCGCCGAGCATCATCGCAGGCTCAATGGAGCGAGGCTGCATCGGGCACCACCCTGTCGAGCACGCGCGCCGAAGAAAGCACGCCCGGCAGACCCGCGCCCGGGTGTGTCCCGGCGCCGACGATGTAGAGCCGCTCGACGTCCTCGCTCGCGTTGTGCGGCCGGAAATACGCGCTCTGCGTCAGCACCGGCTCCATCCCGAACGCCGCGCCGCGGTACGACGAGAGCCGATCCTGAAACTCCTGCGGGTGCGTCACGCGCGAGGCCACGATCTCGTTTTCGAGCCCCGGCATCAGCGTCCCCGCGAGGTGCCGCTCGATGGCTTTTCGGTACGGCTCCGCCTCTTTCTCCCAGTCCGTCCCGCTGAGCAGGTTCGGCACCGGCGAGAGCACATAAAACGTGTCGCAACCCTCGGGCGCGAGCTTCGGATCGGTCGCCGTCGGCCGGTGCAAATACAGGCTGAAGTCGTCTGCCAGGACGTGCCGCTCGAAGATGTCGTTGAGAAGCCCCTCGTACCGCGGCCCGAGACAGATCGTGTGATGTGCAACGTTCTCGTATTTTCGTTGGGTCCCAAAATACCAGACGAAGAGACCCATCGAATACCGTTGCTTCTCCAATCGCTCGTTCGTCCAGCGTTTGCGGACGTTCTCGTCCACGAGATGCCGATAGGTCCACGCCGAGTCCGCGTTCGAGACGACCACATCCGCCTCGATACGCTCGCCGCTCACCAGCTCCACGCCCCGCGCCGTTCGCCCGCGGAGGAGGATTCGTTTCACCTCTGCGTTGCAACGGACCTCGCCCCCCTGGCCCTCGATGAGCTTCACGATCCCCGAAACCAGCGCCCCCGTGCCGCCGATCGGGAAATGCACGCCCCACTTGCGCTCGAGGAACGCGATCAGCGTGTAAATCGAGGTCGTCGAGAACGGGTTTCCTCCGACGAGCAGCGGGTGAAAGCTCATCACCTGCCGCAGCCGGTCATCCTTCAGGTACTTGGCGACCAGCGAGTAGACCGTGCGATAACTCTCGAGCTTGATCATGTCCGGCGCGATCTTCGCCATGTCCCACCACGAGCCGAACGGCACGTGCGCGAGCTCCTCGAAGCCCACCCGGAAGATCTCCTCGCTCGCCCTTAGAAAACGCTCGTACCCCTCCACGTCGCCCGGCGAGAAGCGCGCGACCTCCTGGCGCATCGCCGCCGCGTCGCCCGTGTAGTCGAACAACGCTCCATCGTGGAATCGGATGCGGTAGAAGGGCGTGACCGGCCGCATGTCGATGTCGTCGCTCATGCGCCGGCCCGCGAGCGTCCACAGCTCCTCCAGCAGAAACGGCGCCGTGATGACCGTCGGCCCCGCATCGAACGTGAAGCCATTGATCCGGTGGACGTAAGCGCGCCCGCCCGGGGCATCGAGCTTCTCCACCACCGTGACGCGGTAACCACGTGCGCCCAGCCGGACCGCCGCAGCCAGGCCGCCGAAACCGCTGCCGATGACGACCGCGTGAGGCTTGGGGGTTGAACCTTGCATGCGGACAGTATAAGGTCTGTACCAAGTTTGACAAAGGTTTTAAGATGGCCTCGGGGTCGGTCGTGACGATCTGTCTCGACGACCCGTGGAGAGCGACTGCGTTGAGCCTCTACAGAATCCGCACCGTCTCGGAACTGACAGGCGTGAGCTCTGCGACGCTGCGCGCCTGGGAGCGTCGTTACGGCGTCCCTGCGCCGTCGCGCACGCCCTCTGCATACCGCCTCTACAGCGAGGAGGATGTAGCGACCATCATCAGGATGCGCGAGCTCGTGAAAGGAGGCATGGCCCCGGCCGAATCGGCCCGCGCTCTTCTCGCCGAGTCCACGAACGGCGTCGCCAAGCATCCGGCGCCTTTGCCGGGCGCGGTGCCGATCGACTCCGACCCCTTCATCGCCGCGAGTGATCGGATCGTCGACGCCACGCGCCGCTTCGACCCCGACGCCCTCGAGGAGGAGGTGTCGAAGACGCTCACGCTCGGCCCAGCCGTCGCCATCTTCGAGCGAACCATCGGCCCTGCGCTGCGTGAGCTCGGCGATCTCTGGCACGCGGGCACGATTACCGTGGCGCAGGAGCACCTCGCCTCGAACGTGCTCGGCGGCACGCTCATCCATCTTTTGCGCCTCGCCCAGCCGCCCGACGCCACGCGTCGTATTGCGCTCGCTTGTTTCGCCGACGAGGATCACGTCCTTGGCCTCTACGGCGTCGGCTTGCGCTTCACGTCGTGGGGTTTTCGCACGCTCATGCTGGGCGCACGTACGCCGCCGCCGGCCATCGCGCGGGTCGTCGACTCCCTCGCGCCCGACATCGTTGGCCTGAGCGTCACCATTCCCCCGTCACCGCCCCGCGCGCGTGAGCTCGTCGACGCCTATGCCGACGCGTGCCGCTCCACCGCGTGGCTCATCGGCGGCGACGGCGCCGAGGGCATGCGTTCGTGGATCGAGGATCGTGGGGGCATCTGCGTCGGCCGCGACCTCGCAGGCGCGCGGCAGAACATCGAGCGGGCCGTCGCGGCGCATAAACGCCGCCGGTCGCAACGAAAGGACTAGTTTCTTGGTGGATTTCCCTCACCCCCAGCCCCTTTCTCTTTCGGGAGAGGGGAGTGGAAGGAGAGTGGAGAAGAGAGGGGAGGGAGCGGGATTCAGCCTTCGACTTGCGCGCCCAAGAGCTCGATGACCCGCTTTCGGTCGTTCGCCCCGAGCGCGCCCGAGCCCGCGAACAGCACGCGCCCATCCTTGCCGATGAGGATCACGTTGCTCGCGCCCTTGCGAATGCCGTAGGTCTTCCGGAACGAGCCATCCCAGTCGCAGTAAATCGTCGTTTGCTGCTTCTTTGATTCTTCCCGGATGGCGTCCTTCACGAACCCCTTCACGGGCCAGAAGTCGTAACCGCTCACGTCCGCGACTGCGGCGAGCGCGACCTTGGACTTGTACTTGTCGCCTTTGGCGAGCTTCGACAGGTCGTCCTTGAGCGGCTGGTTCTGCGTCGCCGAGTCCTTGTCCTCGTACACGATGAGGATAGGCTTTCCCTTGAGCGAGCTCATCTGGAGCTTGTGCCCGTCGGCGTCCTCGAGACGTGCGTTCGGCGCCTCGACGCCTTCCTTGGGCAGGGCGAGAGAGACCCCGGGCACGAGCACCGCAGCGAGCGCCGCCGCCGAGACCAACTTCGAAGCTTTTCCGCTGGAACTCATCGCCAATCCTCCGCGCAGACACATCAAAAGCTGTAGATTCTTTGTACAAGGTTGAACACAGAAGTCAACCTTTGTTTTACGTTCGTACAGCCGGGGCGGGGGGTTGGTTCGGGGAGGTGGTGGGAGCTCGGAGGGCGGGTCGGCGAGCGGAAAGCGGACGTCCCGGAAGGGTATGCGATCCATAAGAGGGAGGTCAATGAGAGTGAGAATTCGCGCGGATCGGCTTTCACGAAAGGCGGCGCTCGGCGTATCCTCGTTCGTCATGCGCCGCCCTCGCTCCCTCCTCGCCGTCCTCGTCCTCGCCCAGGCCCTCGCGAGCTGCGGCCCGGGACCCGCTGTCGTTTCGGGCCCGCAGTCCGCGGAATTCGGCGGCGCCGCCGGCAAAGGCGAGGCCGGCTCGGCGGACTTCCCCGTCGTCCCCGTGCGCTGGGAAGAGCTGCCCGCCGTGCCCGCCCAGGTTGCCACGAGCGAGCCGGCCGGCGCTCCCGTCTCGCTCACCTCCCCGGACGGCGTCGGCCTCGTGATTACCTCGCTCGAGGTCGCGGCGGCCGTCGAGGACCCGCTCGCCTTCACCGAGCTTCATTTCGTCTTCAAGAACCCCGAGCCCCGCACGATCGAGGGCCGCTTCGAGCTCGTCCTCCCGCCCGGCGCCACGATCAGCCGGTTTGCCATGAAAAACGCCGACGGGTGGAAGGAGGGGGAGGTCGTCGAGCTCAAAGCGGCGCGTATCGCCTACGAGGACTTCCTCCACCGGAAGGCCGACCCCGCGCTCCTCGAAAAACAGGCGGGCAATCGTTTCCAGGCGCGTGTCTTCCCCATTCCTGCTTCGGGCGAGAAGGAGATCATCGTCTCGTACTCGCAGTCGCTCGCCTCGCGCACCGATCCTTATCGGGCGTATTTGCGTGGTTTGCCCCGCATGGGCAAGTTCGACCTGCGCGTCATCGAGCGTCGCCGCGGCGATCGGGGCGAGGCCGTGCGCCGGATGTTTTCGTTCCGGCAGGCCGACTTTGCGCCCGATCGTGATTTCGTGCTTCCGCTCGGCGCGGGCGGCTCCTCGGCCGTCGGGCTGCGCCACGAGGAGCTCGTCGTCGCGCGCGTCACGCCGCTGGCCGAGGATCGACCCGAGCCTGTCCGGGATTTGCTGGTCTTGCTCGATACGAGCGCATCGCGCGCGCTCGACCTCGCCGCGCAGGCCGAGCGTCTCGCCGCGCTCCTCGCCGCCCTCCCGGACGACGCTGGCAATGACATGCCCATCGCCGTCGCGTCCTTCGATCAGGGGCTCGAGCCCGTGTACGTCGGGCCGAGGAAAAACTTTGGCCGCAAGGAGATCGAGGCCATTCTGCGGCGCAAGGCGCTCGGCGCCTCCGACCTCGGGCTCGCGCTCGCGAGTGCCGCGGACTTCGCGAAGAAGCAAGGGGGTCGTTTCACTCGGGCCTTGCTCCTCACGGACGGCATTCCAACGGCCGGGCCCACGACGCCCGCCGAGATTGCGGTCGAGCTCGTGCGCCTGCGCGACGCCGGGATTCGGAGGCTCGACGCCGTCGTGGCGGGGGGTATCCGTGACGAGGCGCTGCTTCGCCGGCTCACGACGGGCACGTTCCCGCAGGACGGCGTGGTCCTCGACGCGGCCGAGAGCCCGCGCGCGCTCGCGGGGAGGCTCGGCCGCGCCACGGTATCGGGCCTCTCGGTGCGGGTCCCCGGCGCAAAATGGGTGTATCCGGAAAAACTCGACGGCGTGCAGCCCGGTGACGAGGCGCTCGTGTATGCGGAGATTCCGCCGAGCGCGCCTTTCGAGATCGAGGTGCAGGGCCCTTCCGGAACGATGAAGACCGTCGTCAAACCCGAGCCTGCCGAGCGCCCGCTGCTCGAACGCGCGGCGACGAGGGCGAAGATCGAGCGCCTCTCCCGTGAAATGGACGCGGCGCCCGACGAGGGCCGTCGTGCGGCGCTCGGACGCGAGATCCTCTCGCTCTCGACGCGCTTCCGGGTGCTCTCCGATCTCACGGCGCTGCTCGTGCTGGAGACCGAGGACGATTATGCACGATTCGGGATCGACCGGCGCGCGCTCGCCGACATCCTCGTGGTCGGGCGCTCGGGCGTCGAATTGCTCCAGCGCAAGGGTGGCCCCCTGACCATTGCCGGGATCGACCCGGAGATAACGACATCGGATTCGAAGGACAAGGGCGCCCCGGCTGCACGACCCACCGACGCCCCGGCTGCGGAGCCGGCACCCCCACCGCCTGCACGCAGCGAGGCCCTCTCGCGCGACGAGCTCGCGAAGGAGGCGAAAGCCGAGCCCGCCGAGGAACGCCTGGCCCCGCGCCCGGCGAGCGCCTCGCGCCCGGCCCCGAAGCCCGCTCCATCGTCCGCGGGCGCGCCGCCCCGGAGCCGCAGCCTCGACGCTGAGGATGCTTTTGATCTCGGTGATTCGTCCGCCACCACCACGCGCCCCTCGCGCCGCCCGCCCCCGCGCAGGCCCCCGCCCTCTCCCCCGAGCCAATTCGAGGAGGACGAGGACGATTCGGGGGATACGGGCGTCTCGCCTTACGAGGGCCGGTTCGCCGAGGTCATGGAGCTTATCCAGGCGAAGAAACCCGCCGAAGCGCTCGCCCTCGCCTCGAGCTTTCGCGACGCCGATCCGGGCGACGCGCTCGCGCTCATTGCGCTCGGCGAGGCCTTCGAGGCGCTCGGTGAATTCACGCAGGCCGCGCGCGCCTATGGATCGATCATCGACCTCTTCCCGGCCCGCGCCGATCTCCGCCGATTCGCAGGCGCGCGCCTCGAGCGGATCGGCAATCGCGCCGAGGGGGTCTCCTGGCTCGTCGTCGACACCTATGAAAAAGCCGTCGCGTCGAGGCCCGACCACCCCTCGGGGCACCGGCTCCTCGCGTATGCGCTCGCCCGCGCCGGCAAGTTTGTCGAGGCATTCGAGGCGATCCACCAGGCCTTCATCCGTCGTTATCCGAGCGGCCGTTTCGCCGGCGTGCGCCGCGTCCTCGCCGACGACGTCGGTATCCTCGCCGCCGCGCTCGTCCGCGCCAAACCCGAGCGCCGCGCCGAGGTCGAGAAGACCCTGCGCGAGCTCGGCGTCGCCCTCGCGACGCGCCCTTCGTTGCGGTTTGTCCTCACGTGGGAGACGGACGCCAACGACGTCGATTTCCACATCCGTGACGGTCGCCGCGGGCACGCGTATTACAGCAGAAAGCAGCTCCGCTCCGGCGGCGAGCTCTTCGCCGACGTCACGACGGGATACGGCCCCGAGTGTTTCGCGATCGACGGCCGCGCCGCGGCGTATCCCTACCGCTTGCAGGCCCATTATTACGCCAAGGGCCCGATGGGATACGGCATGGGCAAGCTCCAGATCGTCGAGCACGACGGCAAGGGCGAGATCCGGCTCGAGGAGCGGCCCTTCGTGGTCATGACCGACCGCGCGTTCGTCGATCTCGGCCTCGTCTCCGGCAAGCTCCCGGCTCGTTGAGAGTGCGTCCCGGCCTGCCGCGTATTCGCTGGACGCATTACGTGTATTCCGATAGAATGGCGTGATGAAGTTTCTCCCCTCGACCCGCACCCTGGGAAAGGCGCTGTTCGTCCTTCCTTTGCTCCTCGCTGCCTGCGCCCTGGACACGAACGGTTCGATCGAGGTGGCCTCCGGTCCGGGAGGGGGCGGCGGCGCCGGCGG